>CAZFGM010000351.1:0-7762 GCA_964518515.1 uncultured Alcaligenaceae bacterium
CAGACGTAGCCGATGACCACGATGAACAGGCACAGCACGATCACCAGGTACGGGTTCGTAACCGAAACCCGCACCAGCCAGGTGCTTTGCCGGGCGTGCTCTTCCAGATCAGGGGGAAGGCTGCCTCGTTCGGCGACAGGGTTCATGCGGCGCTCCGTGAAGCCCACGGACGGCCGTCCGTGGGCTTGGCGAGCGTCGAGTGGAGTGGTAAGTGGTAATGCCGGCCAAGCCCACGGACGGCCGTCCGTGGGCTTTAACCGCCTACACCTTCACTACTCACCTCGACGCTTATTATTTGCCATCGGCAATCTCCCTTTAACCTTCGGGCTCGGGGTAGGTGCCATGGGCGTTCAGGACGCGTTCGAGGCGGCCGGCGTCCAGGGTGCCGATGACGACGACGGCATTGTGGTTGACGACGCCCAGGACCATCTGATAGTCGCCTTCCCGGAAGCGATGCGTGCCTTCGCGCTGCACCGCCGGCAAATCGTTGCCCGCCAGGATGAAGATCGACACCGGCTGCTTATCGACGTGGCCGATCAGATAGGCGGC
The DNA here is from genome assembly GCA_964518515.1 of uncultured Alcaligenaceae bacterium. Classification (GTDB taxonomy): domain Bacteria; phylum Planctomycetota; class Planctomycetia; order Gemmatales; family Gemmataceae; genus CAZFGM01. Next base: position 550 of record CAZFGM010000351.1, read on the forward strand.
CTGCCGGTCGGCCAAAGCGCCCACGCCGCCGCCCTGCACCTCGAAGCCAACGTCCTTGCGTGGCGGACAGCGCATCTTGAAGGAAACATGTTTGCGCAAGTAGCCTTCCACCTCCAGTTCGGGCGTCAGGCCCTTCTCCCCTTGGGGGCGAAATTGGACCTTCTCCGTGCCGGTCAGCAGCCGTTCATGCCATTGGGCGGTGAGCCGGCTCAAATCGGCCTCGCCCGGCCGGATGGTCAACCAGGTCACGAAGGCCACCAGGGCGGCACAAGCCGCCAGGCCGGAAAACAAAACCCAGCGTCGCCGGGGCACTGGCTGCACCAGCCCCGCCTGCACCAGCATTTGATCCCAGAGCGCGGCAGTAGGCGGCGGCGGACGCAGCTGGTCGGCAATTAGCCCTTCCAGCCGGCTTTGCCGGCTGAACCACTCGGCGCAAGCCGGGCACATGGCCAGATGCTCGTTGATTTGGAAATGCAGTTCGGCATCTCCTTCCGAATCGTGATACAGGTTCCAGTGTCCGCGGGCTTCGGTGCAGTTCATGGCAGGCCTCCCGATGTTTCTCTGTGCAACAACCCCCGCTCCTCCCCATAGGTTACCAGGCGCTGGCGCAGCCGGCTGCGGGCGCGGGCCAGATAGCCCATGACCGAACCGATGGGCAGCTCCAGGATTTCCCCGATTTCCCGGTATTTGAAGTCGCCGATGACGCGCAGCAAAAAGACCGACCGCTCCGGGGAAGGCAGCCCGCGCACCGCCTCGGCCAGCGGGGCCTCGCAGTGGTCCAGCACCACTTCCGGATCGTCCAGCAATTGCCGCAGGAGGGGTTCATCCAGAATGAGCTGCCAGGTTTCCTCGGCAGAAATGTCCTCGGGCAAGGGCTCATGGCGGTGGCGCTCGTGCTTGCGATTCCAGTTAAGGATTTCCAGGTTGACGATGCGGAACATCCAGGCGCGGAAGTTCGTTCCCTCGGTGTAAAGGTGGAAATCCCGAAAAGCTTTGACCAAGGCGCTTTGCAGCACATCGGCAACTTCCCCGGGACGGTGTAGACAACGACGGCAATACGACTCCAAAGCCCCCTGGAGCGGTTCCAGGTGGCGCATAAAGCTCTCGGCCCTGGCTTGCTTGCTGCCGCCCAAGAAAACTTCCTTTGCTTCAGGTGGGTTGCCCTTCTAATAGGTAACGTTGGCAAGGGCCTTCTTTATTACAACTTGAGAGAAAAATCTTTTTTTTCCAGAAAGTGCCTGGAAAGACCGATGGAAACGGTAACGGTTTTTTCGCCCTTGAGGAAAATGGCAGTTGGTGGAAATGGGAAAGCGAGGAAGGCAGGCCATGCCCAGACGCAAAAGAACGCGGTTCCCCGTTGTCCTGTTGCCGGCTTTGATCTTCAGCCCTTTCCTGGCGTTTGCTGCCGAACCGGGTCCGGTGAAGTTATCCGTGAGTGGTGTTCCTCCCGAGAATGCGGTGTTTGCCCAGCCGCAAGAAAAGTTGCCGCCTCCCAAGCAAAGTCCAGCGTCCACCCCTTTTCCGATTGACCTGCCCACCGCCCTGCGCCTGGCCGACGCCCAGAATCCCTTGATTCAATTCGCGCGGGAGCGCATCCAGGCGGCCGCCGCGGAATTGGATCGCGCCCGCGTGCTCTGGCTTCCCAACCTCACCCTGGGAGCCACCTGGCTGCGACACGACGGCCAGATTCAGGATACGCGCGGCCCGGTGATCCCGGTTTCCCGCAGCGCCCTGTTCACGGGAGGCGGAGCCACGTTCCGGTTTCGCCTGGCAGATGCCCTGTACGAACCGCTGGCCGCCCGTCAGCACCTGGTCGCCCACCAGGCCGGCGAACGCGCCGTCACCAATGAATTGCTGCTGGAAGTGGCCCTGGCTTACTGGGACCTCGTGCGCGCCCACGCCGAGCTGGATCTGGCCCAGGAGGCGTTGATCCACTCCCGCAACTTGGACGAGCTGGCCCAATCCTGGTTGAAGGCCGGCAAGCTGAAACCCGCCGATGCCGAGCGGGTCAAGGCTGAATATCGTCTTCGCTTGCAGGAATTGGACGTGGCCCGGGAGCGCACCCAGGTTCTGTCTGCCCGGCTGGCGCAACCGCTGCGTCTGGATCCCTTCGTGCTCTTGCAACCCATGGATCGGCCGCCGCCGCCGGTGACGCTGGTCGATATGGACCTGCCGCCGGCGGACCTGGTCGCTCTGGCCCTGAGTAGCCGGCCGGAGTTGGACCAGAGCCGGGCCCTTGCCGGTCTGGCCCAGGAAAAACTGCGGCAAGCGCGGCAAGGGCCGCTGCTGCCCAGCCTGATCCTGGATTATCGCGCCGGCGGTTTCGGCGGTGGGCCCAACAGTTTCTTTGGCGCCTTTGACGGCCGCGCGGACGCCGAGGCCACACTGGTGTGGGAATTCCGCAACCTGGGCCTGGGCGACCGTGCCTTGCAGCGGCAACGTGCTTCGGACGTGCGCCAGGCCCAGTTTCAGGAAAGCGCGGTCATGGACCGTGTGGCCGGCGAGGTGGCGACCGCCCAGGCCCGCGTCCGCGCCCGCCGCGCCCAGATGAAGTCGGCCGAACTGGCCGTGCAATCGGCCGGCCGCTCGTTGGATCTCAACTTCAAACTCTTCAAGGAAGCCGGCCTGGAGGCCATCCGCCCCCTGGAGGTCATGCAAGCCATCCAAGCCTTCATCACTGCCCGCCAAAACCAGGTCGCCGCCGTGATCGAGCACAACCGCTCCCAGTTCCAGCTCCACTGGGCCCTGGGCTATCCAGTGCTCGACTCGGGTTATACTGGGGGCCAAGGTTTTCCCCGGTAAACTCTTTCATTTCCGGTGTCGGCTAGGTAGGATACTTATTTCGGAATAATGCCAGCCAAGGATCCCACCACCGTGCGGCTTGATACTAGCACAGCTCTGATCGCCGCCTTGCGGCAATACGGTTTGCTCGAGGACGGGCAAGGGGCGGAAGCCGAACAGCTGGCGGGCCGGCTGCCCGAGGCGAAGGCCCTGGCCCGCGAACTGATCCAGCGCGGCTGGCTGACCCCTTTCCAGGTCAATCAGCTCTTTCTCGGCCGCGGCAATGAACTGACCCTGAAGGGCTTTCAACTCCTCGAACGCGTGGGCGAAGGCGGCATGGGCCAGGTGTTCAAGGCCCGCCAGATCAACTTCCGCCGCATCGTCGCCCTGAAAGTCATTCGCAAGGAACGGCTGACCCACCCCGACGCGGTGCGCCGTTTTTATCGCGAAATCCAGGCGGCCGCCAAACTCGATCATCCCAACGTGGTCCAGGCCTTCGACGCCGATTGCGAAGGGGAAACGCATTTCTTCGCCATGGAATATGTCCAGGGAAAAAACCTGACCCAGTTGGTGAAGGAAAAGGGGCCGCTGCCGGTGCTCGAGGCCTGCAGCTACATTCGCCAGGCGGCCCTGGGCTTGCAGCACGCCCATGAGCGCGGCCTGGTGCATCGCGACATCAAGCCCGCCAACCTGCTTGTCACCAACGCCGGCCAGGTGGTCAAAGTGCTCGACATGGGCCTGGCCCGGCCGCAGGTCGAGAGCGATGACGGCGCCAGCACGCTGACCCAGGAAGGCTCGGTCATGGGCACCCCCGATTACATCGCCCCCGAGCAAGCCCGCGACGCTCACCAAGCAGACATCCGGGCCGATTTGTACAGCCTGGGCTGCACCATGTATTATCTGCTGACCGGCCAGGTCCCCTTTCCTGGGGGTACGCTGACGGAAAAGCTCCTCAAGCACCAGATGGATGAGCCGACGCCGGTATGCCTGGTGCGGCCAGACGCGCCGCCGGCGGTGGAGGAAGTTGTCCAGGTGCTTATGGCCAAGCGGCCGGAAGACCGCTTTCAAACTCCGGGTCAGCTGGCCGCGGTGCTGGGCGCCATCCTGGAAAGCCCCGGCCAGGCGCCGAGCGGGCTGTCGTCGGTGCGCCTGCGCCGGCAGCAAAGCCTGTCGGCGGCGGGCGGTCGGCAGTCGCCAGACTCCGTGGCCACGGCCGTCTGCCCATTGCCGGCGGGCAGCGCGGGGCTGCCGGTGGCCATTCCTGTGGCCGGAGTCGCCGCCACGGGGGTGCCCATGGCCGTTCCGGTCATGCCGGCCGACCCGTTTGCCGAGCTGGGCCAGAGCGATACCATGGTGGCCAGCGAAACGCCCATGCCGGTGGTCACGCCGGCGGTGCCGCTGGCCGGTCCGAGCTTGATGGAGGCCCTGAGTCAACGCCTGTTGGGCCCGGTGGCCTCCAAGCTAGGGTTGCCGCCCACCAAGGCCTGGATCGTCGGCGTGGTCGGCCTGGTTTTTATCGTGCTGGTGGGGTTGATCGCCCTCTTGTATTTCAGCCGATCTACCGGGCCGCGAGAATTCGTAGACCATCCCGGAAAACCCCCGGCCCCAATGGTGCCGGGGCTGGATGCCCTGACGCGGAGCAAAATCCCGGCCGAGGAATTGACGGACTGGTTGCCGGACGAAGTCGTGGGCGTGGTCGGCGAAAGCCGCGGCCGCCATCCGGGCGGCCTGGCCTGCCTCGCCCTCAGTCCCGACGGCCAAACCATCGCCAGCGGCGGCACGGAAACCATTCTCTTGTGGGACATGGACAGCCGAAAACGGCTCGGCGTGCTCACGCTGCCGGGCAAGGCCTTCAAGGCCCTGATTCTTGCCAAAGTCGCCAAAAAGCTGTTCGCCGCCGCCGATCAATTCATCTACGTCTGGAACCTGGCCAAAGGATTTCAGGCCGGGGGAAAACCCCCGACTTCGTTTCATGGCCACACCGGCGCCATCAATGCCCTGGCTCTGGCAAGCAACGGCAAAACTCTGGTCTCCGCCGGCCAGGACGGCATTGTCATCGTGTGGGATGTGAAAGGTGCTCAACTGACCATGCGGGCCGTGTTGAATGACTTCGCCTCCGCGGTTTTGTCCGTGGCCCTGTCACCCGACGGCAAAACCCTGGCCGCCGGCGAGACCAACAAGATCCTCTTGTACGATATGACCACGGCGGAGCCCACCGCCCGCGCCGTTCTCGACGGACTGGCCGGAACCGCCCTGCCCCTGGCGTTTTCTCAGGACGGCAAGCTGCTGGCCGCCGGCACCGGCCACGGCCTTGCCTGGGTCCACATCTGGGACGTGGCCGGCAAACCCAGGGAATTGGAGAAACTTCCCGGCGGCGGCTATGTCACCAATCTGTTCTTCAAAGGCCAGGTCCTGTCAGTCGCCGGCGCCTTCGCCGATATTTCGCGGTGGGAAATCGGCGCCCTGAAAGCGAAAAAACTTGACAATATGGCGTTCCCCGGAACTCCCCTGGCCGTGTGGAACGGCCGGGATATTCTCGTCTGCGGTTCGAATAATACCACCGTTCGCGTATTCAAGCTGACCGGGGCCGAAGCCAGGGAGGTGCAACCGCTCGTAGGCCAGGGAGGCCCCGCTACCTCTCTCGCCTTCGATCCCGCCGGCAAGATGCTGGCCGTTGCCTCCGGACCATACGACCAGGTGGTCCGCCTGTGGAACGTGACCGGGCCGGCCCCGGTCCTGGCCACTGCCCTCCCCCTCAAGGTTTCCCCCTATGCCGTGCGCTTCGCGCCGGACGGCAAAGCGCTGGCCATTGCCGGCAGCGGCGGCCAGGTTGTCCTATTCGACCTCGAGCGTGCTTCCCTGCCGGAGCTGCGCACGTTGAAAGGCACCGCCGGCACCCTGGTGTCCCTGGCCTATTCCGCCGATGGCAAATGGCTGGCCGCTGGCGATAACGCCAAAATCTATCTGTGGCACCTGGAGAAACCAAAGGAAGAGTCCGCCATCGCGCTAGCCGGTCATGCGTCCAACATTAATGGTCTGGCCTTTGCCGCCGATGGCAAAACCCTGGTCTCCGCCGCCGCCGACGGCAAGGTGATCGTCTGGGACCTGACCGTGTCTCCTCCCAAGAACAAGACCGAGTTAACCGGCCCGGGCGGACATTACGCCTTGCAGCTTTCCCAAGACGGCCTGCTGGCCTTTACCGGCAGCGTGGACACGGTCGCCCGCGCCTGGGACCTGGCGGCCGGCAAACTCCAGGATACCATTTTTCCCGGACATGTCGCCGCCGTGCTGGGCCTGGGTCTTACCAGGGACGGCAAAACCCTGATCAGCGCCGACGCCGGCGGCATCGTCAAAGCCTGGGACCTGCAATCCAAGCGCGCTCCCCGCGAGTGGAAACTGGATTACCCTCTCCATTCCCTGGCCGTGGCCGCCGATAACCGCCACGTGGCCGTCGGCACCGGGGTGAGTCTGGTGTATATCTTTCGGCTGGCTGCGGGGAAATGAGCGGAGTTTGGAGGGAAGCATTCGCCGGCGTTATCCCCAGGCAAATGTCGAGGGCGGCAATTTCAGATCGCCCCACGCTTCGATTCATCCGCGGCAAAAGTTAATTCTTCGGGAGGAACAAAGAGCGTGCCGTCGTATACAATGTCGCACCCTGTTTTTCTTGCCAGTTTGCGGATGAAATCAATGGCGTCACGATTGTGCGTATGCCTATCACAAACAATAAAACCTTCTTCTTCGATCCCAAGCCACCAATCTTCGGGGATGTTGGTCCCTTCCACGCCTTTCTCTTCCAGTAATTCTTGGACGGTTCCCATGTCAAGCGGGCGCACCACTACAGGTCGGGGCGCACCATCACTTTGCCGCTTTTCCAACTTCATAAAACCCCGGTCTCTCTGAAAATGGCCAACATACAAGTGGTGAATCATGGCGCTAACCCCGCTGCTTGACGATATTCGGTCAAAATCTGCTTCGCCCCAGGCGTAATGGGCATCGTGGTATTTGGCGCACTCCTGATTGCTTCGTTGTGCAACCAATCGACGGCCGCTTGCCCCCTTAAATTGGAAGGCGGCTGCAAGGTGGCTTCGATGTATTCATGAACGATCGCGGCATCCATGCGATCCCGCAACGATGCTTTACCCCAGGAGGGAACATTGACCATCCGTGGGTGGGCTGCGTCGAAGATCCCATGATCCAAAGCAATTCCCGCTTGCCGATTCGCAAACAAATGTAGGTTGAGGTTGCCTCCAATCTGCGTGGTCGGGAAGCGGACAAATGGTCCTTCAGCAACACCTGGGAAATTGCGGATGCCTATCATATCATCAGGGATTCCCAACCGCCGCATCCTGTTGCCAACTACTCTGTTCAAATCATCGTAATAGCGCGTGGTAAAGTCGCTAACCGCACTTGGTGATTGGTAAGACCCAGAGGC
>CAZFGM010000352.1:0-7758 GCA_964518515.1 uncultured Alcaligenaceae bacterium
CGGCGACCAGCACGCGGCACAAGCTGTGCCAGGCCCGCCGCCGCCTTTCCATCAGGTTCGGTTCTTCCTTTGCCAAAGTGGGTTCCAGGCGCTGGAGAAAATCCACGGCCCGGCGGACTTCTTGGTCACTCGCGGGCCGGCCGTAGCAGCGGCCATAGGCCAGGCGGATTCGCTCCTCGTCCGAGGTTTTCTGCCGCAGCAGCAGATCGGCCAGGGCCCGCGTCTGCTCCAGGACCAGCTTGCTGTTCATCATGAACAGGGCTTGCGGGGCCACGGTGGTGACGGCCCGCTCCCCGTTGGGAACGCTCGGGTCGGCGAAGTCGAAGGCCTGGAAAACGTCGTAAAGCGCGCTGCGGATGACCGGCAAATAGACCGAGCGGCGCTTGCTGTCGTACTTGTCATAATTGACATTGGCGGTGCTGGTGACGTACTGGCGGTTCTTGACTTCCAAAAGAGAGCCGCCCATGGCCGGGTCGAGCTGGCCGCTGACGGCCAGCAGGGCATCGCGGATGGCTTCGGCTTCGAGGCGGCGGCGGTTCATGCGCCAGTGGAGCCGGTTTTCCGGATCGCCGGCGGCGGCTTTGTCGTTGTAGGCCGTGCTCATCTGGTACGTGCTGGACAGCATGATGAGGCGGTGCATGGCCTTGATCGACCAGCCGCTGTCCACGAAGCGGACCGCCAGCCAGTCGAGCAAGGGCTGATGCGCCGGGCGGTCGCCGAGGAGGCCGAAATTGTCGGTGCTGCGGACGAGGCCGGCGCCGAAATGCCAGTGCCAGAGCCGGTTCACCAGGACCCGGCTGGTGAGAGGGTTGTCGGGCCGGGTAAGCCAATGGGCTAACTGCAAGCGACCGGTTTGCGACGGTCCGATGGATTCGACTTTGCTATTTGACAGGATCAGCGGAAAGCGGCGGGGCACTTCCTTGCCCAGGTTCAGGTGGCTGCCGCGCAGATGGATGCGCAGATTGACGATGGCCGACTCGCTGACCGCCATGGCCTCGGCGACTGGCGGCGGGGATTTTTGCAGGGCGGCCAATTCGTCGCGCCGCTGTTTCAACTCGGCCGCCCCAGCCGCCGTCTTGACCAGCTTGTCGATCTGCTCCTTGATCTTTGCCAGACGCGCTTCGTAATGTTGCAAGCGCTCTTGATCTTCTTTCGAGCCGGCCACGCGCTCATGCCAGCGGGCCACGACGCGGAAGTTGTCCATGGTCTTGGTGCTTTTAAATATGCCGGCCAGGGCATAGTAATCCGCCGTGGCGATCGGATCGAACTTGTGATCGTGGCAGCGGGCGCAGCCCAGGGTCAGGCCCAGGAAGGTGCGGCCGATCGTGTCCACCTGCTCGTCGATGATATCCATCTCCATTTTCACCGGATCGTCCTCGGCGAGCATCTTGGGGCCCAGGCACAGAAAACCCGTGGCGATGAGCTGCGCGGCGGCGCTGTCCGGAGTGGCGGCGGGCAGAAGGTCGCCGGCGATCTGCTCCCGAACGAACTGGTCGTACGGCTTGTCTTGATTGAACGCTCGGATGACGTAGTCGCGGTAACGGAAAGCGTTGGCGAAAGCGAGGTTTTCGTCCATGCCGTTGGAGTCGGCGAAGCGGGCGACGTCGAGCCAGTGCCGGCCCCAGCGCTCGCCGTAGTGCGGCGACGCCAGCAGGCGGTCCACCACCCGCGCAAATGCGTCGGCCGCGGAATCGTCTAGAAAAGCCTCGATGTCCTCCGGGGTCGGCGGCAAGCCGGTCAGGTCGAAGGTCGCCCGGCGAAGCAGGGTGCGCCGGTCGGCGGGCGGCGCCGGCGTCCAGCCCCTGGCTTCCAGCTTGGCCTGGATAAAAGCGTCAATCGGCGATTTGACCCAGCCCCGGTTTTGCACCGCCGGAATGCCCGGCCATACCCCCCCTGGCCCCCCCTTGTTAAGGGGGGGATTTGGGGGGGTGAACGCCCAGAACGATTTCTGTAGTTCCGAGAAGGCCGGTCCCTTAGGGGTGGAGGATATGGAAGTCGGAGCCGCATTGGGCCAGGGCGCACCCATCTTGACCCAGGCGGTCAGATCGGCAATCTCGCGCACGGGCAACTTGGTCTTGGGCGGCATTTGCACTATCTCGCCATGCTTGATGGCGCTGATGAACAGGCTTTCCTCCGGCCGGCCGGGCTTGAGTGCCGGTCCGCTTTCGCCTCCCTTGAGCATGCCCGCCCGCGAATCGAGGCGCAACTTGGCCTTTTGCTTCTGGGGGCCATGGCACTGAAAACACCGGTTCGCCAGCACCGGGCGGACGCTGTTTTCGAAAAACTTGACGACGGCGGGATCGAGTTTGCTTCCCTGGCCGGGTTGGTCGGTAATCGACCCCGCGGGCAAAGTTCGCGGTAGGCCGAAGACCCCAGCCAGACCCAGGATCAGAACTCCCTTGTTCAAGCTGGTCATCATGCACGTCCTGGAAAGCGGGGCAGCTCCTCCGATTGTAGCCGGAGAGTTGGGAGGAGTAAAGCGGCCAGTTCCTTTGTTCCATTTGTAGTAGGCACTTCCGCGTTTAGCGGGGAGCCGAAGGCGACCGCTCGCCTTCGGCTCGCCGCTAAACGTGTGCGTGCCTACTACCGAAGGAAAAAGAATACAATCTTCTCATGCCCGGATCGCATCCCAACCCACCCCTGGCCTCTGCTGGCGACCCGCCCCCAACCCTGGTTCATGGCCGGTTGTGTATAGTCCTGGCCGCTTTGTTGTGGAGCACCAGCGGCGCTTTCACCAAGGTCCTCACCAAGGACACCGGCCTGGGCCTGGACCAGCCGGCCATCGAGCCGTGGGACCTGGCCGGCAAGGAGGTGCCGGTGCAGATCGCCTGCTACCGGGTGCTGTTCGCCGGCCTGGTGTTGGTGCCGATCTTGCGCCGGCAGGATATTTCCTTTCGCGGACTGATGGTGGTCATGGCCCTGTGTTTCGCCGTCATGAACGCCCTGTTCGTGACCGCCCTGGCCCTGGGCACCGCCGCCAACGCCATCCTGCTGCAATACACCGCGCCGATGTGGATGTACTTGGCCAGCGTAGTGTGGCTGGGCGAGCCCGCTGACCGGCGCAGCGGCATCGCCCTGGTCGTCGGCCTGGCCGGCATCCTCGTCATCGTCCTGGGCGGTCCTCTCGAAGGTCTGCCCATCCTGCTGGTGGCCCTGGGCAGCGGCCTGGCCTACGCCGGCGTCATGATTTGCCTGCGCGTCCTGCGCCACCTGTCGTCGCGCTGGCTGACTGTGTGGAACCACCTCTTGAGCGGCCTGGTGCTCCTACCGCTTTTATGGGCGCTGCGGCCGCCGACCCTGGCCCAGTTCGTCGTCTTGTTCCTCTACGGCGCGGTGCAAATGGCCCTGGCCTACTGGCTGGTCGCCCGCGGCCTGCGCGCCGTCAGCCCCCAAGAAGCCGGCACCATCACCCTGCTCGAACCCCTGCTCAATCCGCTGTGGACTTATCTCATCGCCGGCGAACGGCCGGCAACCGAGACGTTTGTGGGCGGGGCGTTGATCCTGGGCGCTTTATTATGGCGCTACTGGCCGCGCGGCAGAGTGGCCGGCTAGTGGCCAGTGGTCTGAAAGAGCCATTAGTCTTGATGCACTTCCATGACTTCGGCAGTTTCCCCTTCAACGAAATTCACCGCAGAGGACGGAGAAACGAAGAGAAGAAAAAATGGATGTAACCCGGCCCTCTCCCCCCGGCGAGTTACAGCCGACTCTTGCTGGAAGACCCGGCCGGCAAGCTCCTGGGCGAGGGTTTTGACATGGGGGGGGCCCTTTGCACCCGGCCCTGCGGACGGCCTATTCGTTGAGGCCTTCGGCGAGACTACCACCTGAAATTTACGCAAACAATTCCGTCACCGCCGATCCGGTCGTCAGGGGCAGAGGCCTGCCCTGGGTATCGTGAATTTCGGTGCGCGGATCGATGCCCACCGCCCAATAGAGGGTGGCGGCGAAGTCGGCGGGGGTGGTGGGACGTTCTTGCGGGTAGGCGGCGATGCGGTCCGAGGCGCCATACAAGAAACCGGGCTTGACGCCGCCGCCGGCCAGAACGACGGTGTAACACTGCGGCCAATGGTCGCGGCCGCCGGCGCCGACGAACGTGGCCCCGCGCCGGGCGATGTGCGGTTGCCGGCCGAACTCACCGGCCCAGATCACCAGCGTCCTGTCCAAAAGGCCCCGCGCTTCCAGGTCGCCCAGCAAGGCGGCGAAGGCCTGGTCGTCGAGCGGCATTAAGGTATTCTTCAACCGCGCGAAGTTGTTGTCGTGCGTGTCCCAGCCGTCGCCGGGGTTGGAGCCGTTGAAACAGGTGACGAAGCGAACGCCGGCCTCGATCAAGCGGCGGGCCAGCAAGTACGACTGGCCGACCTTGTTACGGCCGTAGCGCTGCCGCACCGCCTCGGGCTCGGCGGCCAGGTGGAAGGCGCGGCGAGTTTGCGACGAGGCCAGGATGGCGAAGGCGCGATCGTAATAGACTTCCAGGCCGTGGGCGGCGGATTCCAAGCGCTGCACCTGGCCGTCCAGGCGTTGCAGGAGGAAGCGGCGGTCCTCGAGGCGGGCCGGCGCGACGTCCGCCGGCAGCGCCAACTCCAGGCGGTAGTCCGGGCTGTTGGGATCGCCGACGGCCATTAACGGGTCGTAGCGTTTGCCGAGGATGCCGGCCCATTGGCCCGGACATTTGTAAACCTGGTCGAAAGCCACGTGAGGGATTTGCACGAACGGCGGCACCGGATTGGCCGCGGCCCGAAAACGCGACACGACCGAGCCGAACGCGGGCCAATCGTCCGGGCCGGCCGGCACCTGCACCACATCCCGTTCCGGCGCGTGGCCGGTGATGGCCAGATAGGTGGCCGGGTTGTGATTGGCCACGCGATGCGTCATCGAGCGAATCAGGGCAAGTTTGTGACACCAGCGGGACAAGCGCGGCATGATCTCGGTGACGCGATAGCCGGGCAGGCTGGTGGCGATGGTGGCGAATTCGCCGCGGATGCCGGCCGGCGCGTCCGGTTTGGGGTCCCAGGTGTCGATGTGGCTGGGACCGCCGTAGTGCTGGATCAAGATGACGTTGTCCGCGGGCGCGGCGGCAGTCCGCCCGCGCGCTTCGGCGGCCAGCAGCTCCGGCAAGGCCAGGCCGCCCGCGACGCCGACCCTCAACAGGTCACGGCGCGAGGGCAAATATCGTCCCGAGTTGGTTTTCATGGCTCTCCTCTGTTGGTTATTATTACCGGGACTTGGGCGTTTCGCAAAATCAAAAAAATAATACCAGGCGCGGTGGGGGTCCACCTCGCCCGGTTGGCAATCATTTGGTATTATTCAAGGTCATTGGGTTTTGGGAGAACGAAAATGCAAATCCCTGTGCTCATCGAAGCGGTGGGGACCAATGGTTTTTGCGCCCGAAGTGGCGACCCGCTGGCCTTCACGACCGAGGGAACGACGCGGGAAGAGACCCTGCAAAAGCTGCGGGAGCTTCTGGAACAGCGCCTTGCCGGGGGGGCGGAAATAACTCTCCTGGAAGTGGGCCCCAAAAACCAACCCTGGTTGAAATGGGCCGGCTGGTTGAAAGACGATCCCCTTTTTGAGGAATGGCAAGAGGCTATGGCCGAAAACCGCCGCCGCGAAGATGAGGATCTTGGCATTCAAAGGTGAGGATCTTGCCTTTCCATGAGTCTTTTTGTGCTGGATACCGATATTCTCTCGCTTTTTCAAAGAGGCCATGCTGTCGTTCAGAAACACGTGAACCAGCATGCGCCCCAAGAACTGGCTATTGCCGTCATCACCGTGGAAGAGCAATTATCCGGCTGGTATACCCTGTTGCGCCGGGCCAAACGGAGAGATCAATCGCCAAGGCTTATGAAAAGTTGGCCAAGAATACGCAATTCTTTGCCGGCTGGCCAATCCTCCCTTTTCCGGAGCCGGCCATTCTTCGGTTTGAGCAATTCCTGACCATGAAACTTCACATCAGTGCAAAAGACCTACGGATAGCCGCCATTACCTTGGCAAGCCTCGACGCACCAACCCGCGATACTCCCTTGGCCAGGAAAAAGCGAATGCCAGGGCCAAGGTTTCACGGCATGCTCTTCATGGCGCCATACTGGCGGATGCGCAGGGTATACGGTCCCGTTTCGCCCGCGTTGGCACTGGTGACGATGACGGTGAACGTCCCTGTTTGTTCCGGCGTGAAGTCAATGCGCGAGACCTGGGTGTTGCCAGGGGCGACGTCGTCATTGGCCGCGATGGCCGCCTTGGCGGTGGCATCGGTCAAAGCCAAGTAGGTGTCGAAGGCGCTGCTTTCCAGCTCAAGGACGCAAGGTTGACCGGCGGTCAGTTCCACCTTGTGAAGCTTCATGAATCTGCCGCGGTCCGCGCGGTCGGTCTTGGTCAATTCACCTGTCACGATCTGTGGTTTTCCAATCTCGGCGACTTCACGCACCCGCAGCGTGTATCCGCCGGTGGTTCCGGGCTTGAAGGACGTGGCCACCAAGCGATAGATGCCGTCGTTGGCAGGCGTGAACACGATGCGTGAGTTGAGGTCGCGGGAGGGCAGACATCGTCATTCTGCAACAAGGGGTGAGCCTGCTCGTCTTCCAGCCGGAGAAACGTGTCGAACTTGCCCGTGAGATAAATCTGATAGCTTTGGCCGGCTTTGAGCCGCACCACGTGGACCTTGCGAAAGCTCGTCAGTGTAGAGGGGAAGTCGTCCAGCGGATCGCTCTTGAAGAACCAGGGGAAAATGGTTCCTTTTAAGCCGCGCATTCCGGCTTCCCCAGAAAAAACAAGTTCTCGCGGTACCGAGTGCAACCCAGACGGCCATAAATATCCAGAAGAGTGTAGGCGGACCAGGCGGGTTCATCGTATCCTCGATAGGCGATAGCGTCTTGGCCAATTCGCTGCCTTGGCCCAAAAATCAATCCTTGTACCTTTGAAAATCCTCCGGAAACGCGATGAAGCCGAAACCCTGGTAATAGGGTAAAACGTGGAAGCGGTTTTCCTCGATCCTTTTTATTACCTCGGCGACAAACTCTGGATCGTGGGGGGAGGTTTCCACCTGGGCTGCGCCGTCCGCGAATTCGCACCGCAGGATGCGGAAAACGAATTGTTTCCAGCGAAAAGGCTGTTTGGTAAGGGCGGCGAGAAAGGTATGGGGATTTTGGCTTTTCTGGAATTCGATCAATTGTTTTGCCCCTTCCATCGTGCATAGCACATGTGTTTCGAAACCCTCCCAGTTACCGGTCTCCGCGGCCCTGGCTACCAATTCATCCGCCTCCTTTTGGGCAGGGGTGCGCCTATCCAATGCTGGGATTTTGTTTCGAACAGTCACGGCTATTCCCTACGCGGTTATGCCATTTGATTATACCGCCAAATAATGATCTGGCCCCTCACGGTTTTTTCCCCAGGACGCGCGTGGGCTTCAAGGAATGTAAGGCTTCCGGGGCAAAATCGGCGCCGTTGGGCCAGCAGACCGTTCCGCAGGTTCGGTCGAGTTTCACGGTTTTGAAGTATGCCGCTTTCTTCAGGGGTTGAAAGATAGGCCCGCGGAGCAACGACTTCAAGTTGACACACTTCCGGATCCCATCGTTGAAAGTCAAATCCAGCGAAAAAGGCCCACATACTTTCGCTTTGACAACTCGAAGAATCATATCCAATCCTATTGAAGGGGAGGAATTGGGTTCAAAGGGCGACGCGCCTCCGCCAAATCCCAATTATCCAGCAATTCATTGCCCGTCTTTCGCGTAACGAAATCTGGCAATAATATTTTTCCCAGGCCCCCCG
>CAZFGM010000353.1:0-7757 GCA_964518515.1 uncultured Alcaligenaceae bacterium
CCAAGGGATCCGGGTCGCGCCTTGGTAGGCCCGAGTTTGACGCGAGTGAAGATAACCAGAACGCAACTGGTTGACGTTATGAGAAAGTTGTCCAGCTTGCCCAACGGGTTCGGCGAATATTTACGGGCAAAGGATGGCCTCGGTCTCAAATAGTTTTGAGACTTTGAGATTTGAGACCAAGTAGCAACACCGCTCGCCCAACCCGCTTGTCAGTAGTCCGTCGGCGGGCTCAAAGGGAAGGTGCCGGCCATGCCGTTGATACCGCATCGATTTTTCTTTCGCGTGGCGTATCCGTGCCGGTTTGTGAAAAGCTTGCCGCGCGCGGAGCAGGACCGCCTGCTGGATCTGCCGGCCACCTGCCGGCTGGACAATTTCGCGGCCATGGAGGGACTGCGGAATTTCGCGGACGTCGCCCTGGCCTGGAATGAAGGCGGCTTGGCCGTGCAAATCGAGGTGAAGGGCAAGGAACAGCCGCCGCAAGGGGACGCAACCCGGCCGCGCGGCTCGGACGGCTTGACCCTGTGGCTCGACATGCGCGACGCCCGCACCAGCCATCGGGCCAGCCGATACTGCCAGCAGTTCCATTTCCTGGCCGCCGGCGGCGGGCCGGAGCGCGACGAACCGGTGTTCGTGCAGACCAAGATCAACCGTGCCCTGCAGGATGCCCCGCTCTGTTCGCCGGGCAGCGTGCCGTTCCGCCGGACCTCCCGCGCCGGGGGTTATATCCTGGAGGCCTTCTTGCCCACCGTGGTTTTGCCTGGCTTTGATCCGGAACAGAACCCACGGCTGGGCTTTTACTACGTGGTCCGCGACAATGAGCTGGGCGAGCAGGTGTTGAGCGTGCCCGCGGAATTCCCGTACTGGGAAGATCCCAGCCTGTGGAGCGTGTTGGAACTGGTCCGCTAGCCGGGCGAAACCCTGCGTGTTGGTTGTGTTGATTGTTGAGGGCGCTGTCAAACGGAACAAACCGGTGTAACTATCCCCCACTCCACTTCCTTTCGGTACGAAATTCTTAGACGAGGTTGTCACTCAAGATTTTTTGAAAATTTCTTGCAGCGGTAACCTTGGGAGGCTACAATCGCACCGCCAAAAGTTTCATTTCCATTTCTTTAAAGGAGGCAACCCATGAGTGCACGCAAGTTTCGCCCCGAACTGGAACAATTTGAGGAAAGGGCGGTGATGTCCTGCGCGGGCAACCTGGGCGGAGGTCATTCCCAGGTTGTGCTGCAGGAAGTGCAACAAGCAGGGCTGGTCGTTCACCAGCTGGTACTTCCTAATGGTAATGTGCAAGCTGTTCCTGCCGCCGCAGTGCAAGGGTTGTGCCGGGCGGTCACTGGAGGGCCGTGATAGTGATCTCTTTTTCAATGGACCCATGGGAGTGTGTGTCAAACTTTTCTTACAGCAACAACCCCCTCATTGATGACTAATAACACTTCACCGATTTGAACCCTTTGTGGTAAAAACGGGTTAGTTGCCAGTTGCGGTGCTAGCAACTGGCAACTTTTATTCCACCAGCTTGATGATGCGGGTGCGGGCGACTTCCTCACCGCTCCAGGTGATACCGACGTTGCCGTTGCCGGAGAGGGCCAGCTCCTTGGTCACGTATTGCGAGCCGATGTTGGAAAAGAGACCGTTGCCGACGGCTTGCAGCTCGGCGCCGGCGGCGTAGAGAGTGCCCTTGATGTTGAAAGTGCCGTTGCCCTCGATGTGCACTTCCTGAGAAGCATTGCGGGCCTGGAAGTAGGTCATGCCTTTGTAGGTGCCGCTGGTAATGGGGCTAAGATTGACCGAGCCGGCGGGGTTGCCGGTGATGTTGATTTTGTCGCTGCTGCCGGTGCCGGCGTTGTAAATCATGATGCCGCCGGAGGTGTCGGAGTCCATTTTGATGGTGGCGCCCTGGGAATTTAGTCCGCCGCTGGCCAGGTAGAAGATGCCGCTGTTTCCGGCGCTGGCTTGCTGGAAGAGGAGGACGTCGCCGGTGTTGAAATTGGGCAGATTGTAATAGGTCCCCGGGGCTAGGGTGTACTGGAAGTTTCCGGCGCCAATGGCTTTTTTGGACATCAGGCCGGCGGGCGGCTGGGCCGGCACCGGCAAATAAGCCAGGGGATCGGGCGTCGGGTGGACGCCGGTGAAGATGTTGTTGGGAATGGGCTCGGTGATAAACTGGCCGTTGCCGGTGACGACGTAGTTGCCGGTGATGTCGAATTGTGGAGCCTTGAGCAGGCCGTTGCCGGAATCGACCACGGCGGAGGAGTTGTTGGAGTTGACGATCACCGGGGCGCCGGCTTCGGTGAAGGCGCCGTTGCCCTGGGCGGACAGAGCGGCCTTGCCGGTGTAGTCCAGGACGATGACGCCGATGTTGGGGGCCACCCAGGCGCCGCGGGCGACGGCGCGTGCCCGCACCGGAATCGGGCCGGCGCCGAAGATGCTGCTGAAGCTGCGCTGCTGGTAATAGGTCACCTCAACTTCGACAAAGCCGGCCTGGCCGGCATACGGGCCGCTGGCCGGCGGTATGTGGACCGTGACCACCGAGGTGGCGCGGTCGTTGGTATAGCCGTTCTGCTTGGCGAAATTCAGGGCGGCGGCTTTGGCCGATCCTTGCGGATCGGCGCCCTGGTCTTTGGGATAGTTTTCATAAAGAACCGTGGCGCCGGCCATGGCCGCGGCATCGGCGGTGGCCTGGGCGTGCCGCCGTTCCTCCTGCAGAATGCCGCCGTCCAGGGACAGGGCCACAAAGCTCATGAGCATCGTGCAGGAAATCGCCACCAGCACCGCGATGGTTCCTCGCCGCGAACGACGTTTGTTTTGTGCCAGGATGTGGACCATAACCTCTCCTGTAAAATCCGAAATTTGAATATCGAAATCCGAAACAAATCCGAAATCAAAAATCCGAAATCCGAAACCTGAAAACCTGGTTGGTTTGAGATTTTTCTTATTCGAATTTCGAATTTGTTTCGAATTTCGAAATTCGGCTTTCGAATTTCCTTTCACTCACCACTTACCACTCATCAATTGGTAATGGGCATGGTGGAGGTACTGCTTAAATTAATCGGGCCGAGGAAAAACAGTTCCGGAAGCCACTGGTAAGTCACGGTGACGGAAACGCGGCTGCCGGGCCAGTTGTCGGGGTTGTCCGGTTGGTTGGACACGGGCGGCCAGCCCACCAGGACAGTGAGGTACGGGGCATCCAGACCGACCAGGTTGGGGCGGATGGCCTGATCGTAAATTTCGCCGGACCAGCTGTAGTCGCTGCCCTTGGCGGATTGCGGATTGCACTGGTACCAGAAGGTGTTGTTGCTTTGGCCGGCGTAGGTTCCGGCCGTACCGGGGCTCATGCCGGCGTCGCGGCGGTATTGGGCGCCGTGAGTGGAAGCGTAACGTGCCCCGGCCCGCGCCAGAGCGGCCACCTCCTGATAGCGGAAAATGCCCATGGCGCCGATAACCAGGCCCAACAGCAATACAAACGTGATGGGGTACACCACCGCGCATTCCACCACGGAAGCTCCACGCCGGGCGCGACAAGGCGAATGGTTGACGAGCATGGGTTTCCTCTTTCAATTTAATTCACCAATGGCGGTTTTCGTTTCGATATTGGAATTTCGGATTTCGAATTTGTTTCGGATTTCGATATTTGGATTGCGAATTTTTCTTCTGCCAATTGCCCCTAAGGTTTCAAAAATAGACTCTAAAAATTCGGCACCGCTGGAATCGAGCGCATGCGCACGGTGCGCGACAGGGTCATGTTGCTCGGCACGCCGGGATACTTCGTGATCGTGGTAAACTGATAGGTCACGGTGACCTCGACGTAGGTGCCGTTGCTGTCGGTAATCGTTTGCGCGGTTACCGTGGGGGTCGGCGACAGATTGCCGGCATCCGCCAGGGCGGCCTCTTGCGTGCTGGTATAAGGGGATCCTGTCGCCGCCGCCGTGGGATCGCTGCCATACAAGGCCCCATTGCGGGCGCAATTGGTGATCGTCAAGGAATAATAAAAGAGGCGGGCGAAATCGACGGCGACGACAAACACAAACGCCAACAACGGCAGCAGAATGGCCAATTCCACCGCCGCCGCCCCGGCACGTCCGGCCTTAGCCGATCGGGACCCAGAATGCACCATGGGCGCTTCTCCTTCCACTTTGTGGTTTCGGATGTGCAACAGACAGGTTCGGGACGGGATAACACTTCCGCCAGCGCTGAAGGCGATTGGTCGGGAAAAGAGAAAGCCACGGACCGGATAATGGCCACCAGGGGGAACAGCGCGGGCGGACCGACAGAATACCCTAGGTCAAAAAAACCAAGCTGTCAAATGAAGAGAAAAATTTTCCCCTTCCGCGAAGCCCTTGCCCTCGTTCCCAAACTCTGTTTGGGAACGTTAGTCCGCGAAACTCCGTTTCGCACTCCAGGCGAAACAGAGTTTCGCGGAAGTGGGTTCCCAAACGGAGTTTGGGAACCAGGAAGGACTAAAGTTGGGGCGGAAGGGGGCCGATGGGAAAAAAGGGTCTGTCGCTGCGTGCCGCCCGGGGGAAGGCAAGCTATGGATGTAAAGGAATTCGGTTTGCGCTGCCGGCCTTTCCCGGCCACGCCGGACCGCGCCTTTTACTATCCGGCCAGCGGCCATGAAACCGCCCTGGCCGAACTGCTCCGCGCCATCGCCGAGGACCAGGGGCTGGCCCTCCTGACCGGCATCCCGGGCACCGGCAAAACCCTCCTCGTGCACTGCCTCCTCGACCGCCTCGGTCCGGAAGTCACCAGTGCCTACCTCACCAATAGCCACTTTGCCGATCGCTTGGCCCTGCTGCAGGCCATTTTGTTTGATCTGTCTCTACCTTACGAAGACGGCAGCGAACAGCGGCTGCGGCTGCGCTTGACCGAGTATTTGCTGAAAAATTGCGGCGCCGGCCGGCGAACCGTGCTGCTGGTGGATGAAGCCCACCACCTGGGGCTGGATCTTTTGGAGGAGCTACGGCTTCTGGGCAACCTGGAAGCCGGCGCCGGCAAGGCCTTCCAGGCCATCCTGATCGCCCAGGTCAGCGTGGCCGCCACCCTGGCCCGCCCGGAAATGGCCGCGTTCCACCAGCGCTTGACGACCTGCCCGCATCTGGAGCCGTTGGGTCTGGAAGAGGCGGTGGATTATCTGCTGCACCACGTGCGCCTGGCGGGGGGCCGGCCGGAAGCGCTGTTTGACGAGCCGGCCCTGGAACTATTGGCCAAGGGCAGCGGCGGCGTGCCGCGCCGCCTCAATCAGGCCGCCCATGAGGCGCTGACCCTGGCCCACCAGGGCCAGATGCCCCGCGTCGATGCGGAGGCAGCCCTTGAGGCCTTGACTCGCCTGGGGCTGGAAGTCCGGGAACCCCCGGAACCGGTTACGGTCCAGCCACAATCCATGGAACCAGCCTGCCGGCTTTTTGAAACCTCCCGGCCAGCGTGAGGAGGCACATTCGAAATTCGAATGTCGAATTCTGCGGGTTCTGCCTCTATTTTCTGTTTTCGGGTTTTCGTCCTTTCGGGATTTCGTGATGAACTTTGGCCAACCTGCTATACTGCTCGCGGCCCGAAGTGAGGCCGTTCCAGTAGCCGCATTCGCAAGAATGCGGGCACAGACGACCGGAGGAATGTCTCAATCTGGGCCGCGCGAAGTATAAACGGTTACGTGTTGTTTTGTTTTGAATTTCGGATTTGGGATTTGTTTCGGATTTCGAATTTCGAATTTGGGGATAGGCATGGGCAGGATGCTTGAAACTTTCAAACCGAACGAACTAAAAAATCTTTCCGGACCGGAAAGCCGCGTCCCCGATGCGAAAAACCGGTCCGGTCCGGAGCCCCCTCCTGCCCCGGTTTCGCCAAACTCCGATGCGGAAGAGTATCTGTTCATCGAGGTAGGCGGGCCGGACAAGAAAATCGACGCCTCGCCGGCGGTGCTGGCCGCGCCCGGGCCGGCCGGTAGGAGTGCGGGCTCCCCTTTGCCTGAAAAACGGACTGAAGCCCGCACTACGAACCCGGCGGGGTCGGCCAAACCCCCCTCCGCCGCTTTGGCCCCCACCTTGACCGCAGCGGGGCCGATGGCCATTCATTTTGAAGCCTGGCCCTTGCGCCATGCCGGCGGCGCCGTCGCTCCGGAAATCATCACCTATCACCACCCGGAGCATCCGATCAGCAAGCAGTATGGCGAGCTTGTGGCGAAAATGCTGGAAGACCCGCAGGCCCGCGTGGTGATCGGCGCCGGCGCCATGCCGCAAGCCGGCACCACCACGGTCATGCTCAACGTAGCCTTCAGCGCCTGCCGCGGCAAAGGGCAGCGCGTGGCTGTGGTCGAGGGACATCTGGCCCGGCCGGCTCTGGCCGTGCGACTGGGGTTGGGGGCCATCCCCGGTTTGCAGGATGTCCTAGCCGGCAAGCTGGCTTTGGAGACCGCCGTGGTCGCTACCGGGCAACCGGCGTTACATGTGTTGACCGCGGGCGCCCACCCCAACGATGGCAAAATCCTGGTCAGCGAGGCATTCCCCTGGCTGCTGGCCTGGCTGCGCGAACGCTTCGACATCATCCTGGTGGACGCCCCGGATTTGTCGGCGGCGGAAGCGCTGGCCCCCCTGGCCGCCGCCGGCGACGCCTTCTACCTGGTGCTGCCCGAACAAGCCCTTCCCCCGCAAATCCACGTCTACACGCAAACCGTTTCCCGCCTTCGTGGCCGTTTGCGCGGCCTCATCCATACTCATTTCGAAAACGTGTAATGTAAGACACCGGTAACTTAACCAACCATGGACAAGCCCGCAGCGCAAGCAAGGGTATACCAGGTGCGGGCAGGATTGATAGGTTCGTAGTGCGGGCTTCAGCCCGTTTCCCGGGGAAGGAACGGGCTAAAGCCCGCACTTCAAACACTCAAATTCCTCGCTGATCAATTCTTCGGGACATGGACAAATTGTTGATAAATGCGGAAAAGAATTGATTTCCGGGTCCTTTATCCGGTAGGATAAAACGAACCTGCCTCCGGGGAGATCAACTGCCCGGTTTCGCCTTGCCGCCCTGAAAAGGATGATCTAACCGGCCTCAAGGAAAAACCACCATGCCTTCCGTGCGACCTCTCTTTTTCCTCCTGGCAATCCTGGGCATCGGCACGGTGTCTTACGCCGACGCCCCGGTCGATTACCTTCGCGACGTCAAGCCGATTCTGGCTCAGCATTGCAAATCCTGTCACGGCCCGAAGGTCCACAAGGCCAAGCTTCGCCTGGATACGGCGGCTTTGATGAAAAAGGGCGGTTTGACCGGACCGGCCGTCGTTCCCGGCAAGGCGGCGGACAGTCCGTTGATTCATGCTTTGCGCGGCATGAAGGAATTCGAAGCGATGCCGTATAAAAAGCCGCCTCTGGCCGAAGGCCAGATCCGCATCCTGGCCGCCTGGATCGACCAGGGGGCCAAGGCGCCGGATGAGGTGGCCGATGACGGCACCGGCCGCAGCCACTGGGCGTTCAAGCCGCCGCTGCGCCCCCCGTTGCCGGCCGTCAAGGATGCCACATGGGTCCGCAATCCCATCGACCGCTTCATCCTGGCCCGGCTCGAAAGAGAAGGCATTCGGCCGTCCCCCGCAGCGGACAAGGTCACCCTCATTCGGCGGTTGTCCCTCGATCTTCTCGGTTTGCCGCCGCGCGTCGAGGACGTGAGTGCTTTTCTGGGGGATACGCGGGCCGACGCTTACGAGCGGCTGGTGGATCGCCTGCTGGCCTCGCCGCAGTACGGCGAGCGCTGGGGCCGGCACTGGCTCGACG
>CAZFGM010000354.1:0-7732 GCA_964518515.1 uncultured Alcaligenaceae bacterium
AGGTTATACGAAATTCCAGTCAGCTGGCGTCAGCTGATATAGCGCTGTAGTGCTAAATGCTGGAGAAAATGGAAGAGCGGTCAGGAGCCCCAATTCGAGAGGCGCAAATGCCCCGGCGAAAGAAATACCTCCTGGTTCTGCTTCTTGTCGTTCTTGGCGCGGTGAGGCGGGCGTGATTTTCTGTTGCCTGCACAGGGCGTGCAATTGGAACAAGGAGTGCATTTGGAATTCGGGGAAGGGCAAGTACCATTGCATTCAAGACCCCACGTGGAGCTGGTCGTACATTAAACCACATTATGTGGCAAAGTTGGGTCCGACACCCTGTTCGTGATCACTACCGAGCCGGCGATTTTTGTCAGGATACAAATGTTTAGTTTGCTTGGGCAGCGTCAGTAGCTTAGTGCTTAGTTTAGTTTAGTCTCCTGGGGGATCCCATAGCTTTTGTTGAGCGCCCTAAGTTGCTGCTTCCGAAAGGCACTGGTAAGCAATGAAGAAACTATGCTTCTTGTCTCTTGTGTATTTCCTTGGTACCCCATTCGCGCTTGCGGATGACCCCAAGGAACTTGCATTTGTTGTAGAGGGAATGCGCAACGAGCGTCTCAAAGTCCAGAAGGGGCTCGCAAATGTGAAGGGAAAAATTGCCTACACCGTCCGCTACGACCCTGGGAAGAGTCGGACCATTGATTTCAAGGTTTTTTTTGCTTTTGAAGATGAAAAAAAGATACGATTTGACAGGACCCAACTAGACTGGGTCGTCGATCTTGATACCCTTGAACGCGACCCCGACACAGGGAGCCCCAAGCGGGCGGGATCTAAGCTTGGCATGGTGACTTACAAGTATTGCAATAATTCCAAAAAAATGGCGATTTGGAGCACTGATACCAAACAACTTGAGGTCCGCGCAGCGCAAGGTTTCTATGCGCCAAGCGGAACAATTGGTTTTTTTGATGTCCGGGGCTTGGGACTTTATCAGGGCTTTATGCTTCACGACAATGCTGGACATAGCCTTGCCAAGCTGCTCGATTTCTTTGCGTCCATAGAAACTGACGTGCAGGTCCAGCAGCACGCTGGTAAGCCCTGGTGTCTTTTCTGGTTTTTTGCGCGGGGAGCTGTTCGCACCGAGTGCAGGGTATGGATCGATGTGGAAAATGGCTTCACGCCAATCCGGCATCAGCACAAGAGGTTCTCTCCCGAAGGACCGCAGGGAAAAATCCTCGAGGAGGCGACCACCAAATGGGAAAGGAGGGGAGATATTCGGGTCCCCGTGCAATTCAAATTCGTACGCGACTCTGGAGGAAGAGGCGCCCAGGGTCGCTATGATCCCATGGGGGGGATGCGCGAAGAAATTGACATGAGCATAGACTGGAAAAGCATCAACGAGCCTGTGCCGCAACACCTATTCGAGTACCAGGATCTTGGCGCCCCGAAAGGGATAAACATTATTGATAGCTCGCTGGGGCCAACCATAATTGTGCAAAGTCCCGGTCTGTCAGAAACCTCCTCGTGGAAGCTAACTACTGTTCTCCTGTTCTCAGCCTTGGTCTTGAGCCTGCTTGGGGCAGGGTCATATGTTCTTGTCCGCAGGCGGCGGCAAAGAAAGAACGCTTAGAATAGCAATGCTTCAAATCCTCAAAGGCGAGCCTTGGACGGGCCTGGTTTTTCTTGGAGTGTTCTTCGGTTGCGGGTGCGGCCCTGCGCTTGATCGCGCGAACCGAGAAGCCATTGAAATGCTCAAAGAGTACACGCCGTCCTACAAGCTCGACAAAAAAGGCCGGGTTGTTGACCTGAAGCTGCAAGGTGATGTCAAAGCCGAGGCCCTGGACGCGGTCGCCCAACTCAAAGAGATGCGCCGTTTAAGCTTGTATGGCGCGGGGGTGAATGATGCCAGTCTGGGCAAGCTTCAGGCCTTGAAGTGGCTTGAGGACCTTACGGTGAGAGAAAACTCGCTGACTGACGATGGCCTCGAGCATCTGGAGAAGCTTTCCAGGCTTCGCTTTCTGACGTTACGCCCCAACGGCAAGCTAACCGAGAAACGGGCCGCTTCATTGCAAAAGGCGATTCGGCAGCGCCCATTCGGGCGGGCTGAACGTCCTATACGCCGACGGTTCCGTCCGCTTCATCGACTACGACATCGATCCCGACGTGTTCCTGCTTTCCGGCCAGCGGTTTTGACGAAAAACGGGGATGCATGCGGGCCGAGGCTACCTTTGTCTGGGCACGATCCAAATGGCTTGGAATCCTTGCCTACATCTACGCTCATTTAGTCGGCGCCGGTCCCGGGAGGCAACTCCCGGGCGACCCGGCCGAATTCATTCTACTCCAGTTGTTTCTTGAACCACGATCGTAAGGAGTGGAGGTTGGCGGGCCGGAGGGCCTCGAGGCGGGAAAACTCGACAGCGGCTTGCTGGCGCTGGCCGGTTTGAAGCAGGTAACGGATCCAGGTCTTCCTTGCTTCCGTGTTGGCCGGGTCCAGGCGTAACCATTCGCGGCAATGGCTGCCGGCCTCGTCCCAGGCGCCTTTGTGGGCCAGCAGCAGCGTCAAGTTGCCGCGGTAATCGGCCATCCATGGATTGAGGTCCACCGCCCGGCGCCAGTATCCCCGGGACAGATCGAGCTTGCCAAGGAACTGGGCCGCGGTGGCCGCGTAGCGCACAACATTTTCCGTTTTCGGTTCTCTGGCCATGACGGTTTCCGAGACTGCCAAGCACTCGGCAGCGCGTTTTTGCACCAGCAGACCGAGGGCCTTGATTTGCCGGGCATAACTATCATCGGGAAAATGCTGCAGGGCTTCTTCGAGCAGCTCGACGCCGTGCCCGACCAGCATGGTATCGTTTCCCTGGCTGCCCAACACGACCATGGCCAGTCCCCGGTCGCGGGCCAATTCCGGGTCCTGCCAGTCGACTT
The DNA here is from genome assembly GCA_964518515.1 of uncultured Alcaligenaceae bacterium. Taxonomy (GTDB): domain Bacteria; phylum Planctomycetota; class Planctomycetia; order Gemmatales; family Gemmataceae; genus CAZFGM01. The sequence continues at coordinate 2,905 of CAZFGM010000354.1, forward strand.
TGTCGTGGCCGAAAGGCACCAGAGGAGCGTTCCATCTCCGGGCGGGGAGCTGGCTCGGTCCTTTTTTTTCCGGCCGGCGAATGATGCGATGGTCGGTGGCAGCGGCATGAATGATGTCCGAGGTCGGATAAGGAGGCATGTGACAAGCGGTGCAATCGTTCTGGTTTTGCCGCTGCCGCTCTACCAGAGGCAACGCACATGGGACCTGGGGGGCGTCACGCTCCGCCTGACGGTCTTTCTCGGCCCGGTCTGCCGCGCTATGGCACTGCTGACATCGTTGTCGGTAATGGGCCCGCTGCTCCTGCTGTCCCACGTGCTGGTGGGGATTGTGACAGGAAATACAGCCGAGCTTGCGGTCGCCATCGGAGCGCTGAAAGCAGCGGCTCAAGTACATCTGCTCGACGTGGTTGACGGCCTTGGTGTCTTCGTCGGCTTCGGGGCTGCGGCCTAGGCGGGCCTGCACGAAGATGGAAAAAAAGCCGTCCAGGGAAAGCCCCGGCCGAAAATCATACAGGCCGCGGCCCCGGCGCAGGATGCGCTGTTTTCCTTCCAGATGGCACTGCTGGCAAACCGCCTCGCGCAGCTCGAAGCGCAGTTTCCTCGGGTTGACGATGGTCAAGTCGGCGCGGGTCACCGTTTCTCGGAGGTCGGTTCGGTGGTACTCAGCGGCCTGGTCGCGGGTCAGCCGTGTCAAGCCGGGGCGTTGCACGTGCCTTTGTCCCGGGCCGTGGCAGCGCTCGCAACCGATGCCGTGCCCCGAGAAGATCCGCGTTTCAAACTGGTTCAAGGTGCCGTCCTTGGGAAACGCCCGGTTGGCGTGGCAAAACAAGCAAAAGGCGTTCGCGGGCCGAAGCTGCCTGTCGGCGCCGAAGCCGGGAGAGAGGTCCCAGATTTTCTTCCTGGAAAACCAGCTGATGGGAGTCTGAAACACGAAGCTGTCTCCCAGAACCGTCAAGTAGGAGTGGCCGTGGTTCCCCGAGCCGATCGCGTAATGCGCCTCGGTGTCGAGCTGGTAAATCGGCTCCTTGGAAGGCCCCATCCGCGCCTCGCGCTGCCAGAGCCGATCTCCTTGCCGTTCGATCTTGAAGAGGACCTCGAACGCCGTGAAGGGGTTGTTGTTGATCTGGTCGTAAGAAAGCGACCGGGCCAGTTCGCGAACGGGGATGAGCGTGTTGGCCATCGGGGTCCGTACATAGCTGGCGGCGATGTCGGCATGACACTGGGTGCAAGCGTCCATGCCCACGTACTGGACGTCGGGATGAATGTTTTGAAAGGGGCCTGCGTAGGTGAGGCGCGGATCGGCAGGGCCCTCCGAGGTCGGGTCATCACCGGGAAAAAAGGCCCTGACCAGAAACCCCGCGCCAATCAGCAGGAAGATCAGCAAGAAAACCAAGCGCCAGGGCCAGAGCGCTGCTGCCCAGGGATACGGCGAGCGTCGCGCGGTTTCAACGCCGCCCTTAAGCGCGGCGTGCTCGCCGGGTGTTGCAGGAGCCAGGGGTTCCGATGCAGGCGTCGGGTCCATCTTTGTCGATTTGAGGGTTTTCTTTGCGAATGTCAAGTCATCTTTCATCTTCGGGATTCATTGAATTCATTCGCTTCGTCTGATAAAGTGGTGGCGAGCGTCGCGACGTGTTGAGATGGCGAGCGTCGCGGCGTAAGCGCGACGTGTTGAGATGGCGAGCGTCGCGGCGTAAGCGCGACGTGATATTAGGGTACACCATGGTCATTTCAAAAAGCGCGTGTGGCCGGCTTGTGTTGCTGGCTGCGGCTGTCGTGGCGGCTAGCTTTGCCGGCTACTGGTTTTTTCTGAGAAACCCAGACCCGGGCTCGGGCTCGGGTTCGGGGACAATTCGACCCAGGAAAAACCTCACTGGCGGCTTCAAGGAACGGGCCAAGGAAGCCGGCATCACCTTCCGCATGGCGTTCTTGCCCAAAGAGCAAGGAGCCAATTTCAAGGTCAACCTCTACGACCATGGCTGCGGGGTCGCCGTGGCGGATTACGACGGCGACGGTTATGAAGACATCTATTTCGTCAATCAGCTCGGGCCCAACGCCCTGTACCGGAACAAAGGGGACGGCACCTTTGTCGACGTCACCAAGGAAGCCGGCGTCGGACTGGGCGGGCGCGTCTGTGTGGCCGCCACGTTTGCGGACTACAATAATGACGGCCTGCCGGACTTGTTCGTGACCAGCACCCGCGGCGGCAACGTGCTCTTCAAAAACCTGGGCAAGGGCAAGTTCAAGGACGTCACCAAGGAAGCGGGACTCACGCTGCCAGCGCATTGCCAGACGGCCGCTTTCTTCGATTACGACAACGACGGTTTCCTGGACCTGTTCGTGACCTGCACCGCCAAATGGACCACCGACCAATTTGACGCGGGCGACCGCTACTACCCCGGTTTGGGCAGCTTCTTTGATGTGGCCGGCAGTCCCAAGGAGGACAACGTCCTGTATCGCAACAACGGCGACGGCACCTTCACCGACGTGACGGCCAAGGCCGGCGTCAAGGGCAAGGGCTGGTGCGCCGATGTTGCTGTCTTTGATTATGATGACGATGGCCGACTCGATCTGCTGGTAACCAACATGTTCGGTCATACCCAGCTCTATCGCAACCAGGGCGACGGCACCTTCGCGGACGTCACGGGCGCGGCGCTCGGCCGCGTCTCCTGGGGAGCCATCGGTGCCAAGGCCTTCGATTTCAACAACGACGGCAAGCTTGATCTCCTCGTCGTCGATATGCATTCCGACATGTGGCTTCCCAACAATATGAACATTCCCGAAAAGGAGTTGACGGATTTCTTGACCGAAAACGAACACGTCCGCTATGCCACGCCGTTCACGGGCCCGGCCAAGAAATTCTCCCCCCCCGGCAAGAGCGAAAAACTCGAGAAAACGTTCGCGGGCATTTTTCAAGTCCAATATGACAAAGTAATCTTCGGCAACACGCTGTACAAGAACTTGGGCGGCGGCAAGTTTCAGGAGGTCACCGAGCAGGCGGGCCTGGAAACGTTCTGGCCGTGGAGCATCGCCAGCGGCGATTTCGACAACGACGGCTTCGAGGACGTGTTCTTGCCCTCGGGAATGGGCTACCCCTTCTTCTACTGGCCCAATCGCCTCATGATCAACCAGGGTGACGGCCGGTTTGCAGAAGAGTCGCGCCGCGCGGGCATCGAGCCGCCGCCGGGCGGAGAATTTCTGCCCGAGTCGATCGCCGGCAAAAAAGCCACCAAGAGCTCGCGCTGCGCCGCCGTCGCCGATTTCCGCAACAGCGGACAGCTCGACATCGTCACCAATAACTTCAACGATTCACCGTATTATTTCCAGAACCACTTTGCCCCGATGAATTACATCGCCTTTCGCCTGACGGGCACCAAGAGCAATCGGGACGCCATCGGGGCCCTGGTGCGAATCCACGTGGGCCGTGAAGTCATGGTGCGCCAAGTTCATGCCGCCGGCGGCTACCTGTCGCACTCGTCCCGAACCTGCCATTTCGGCCTCGGCGACCGCGCCCGCGTCGATCGGCTGGAAATCCGCTGGCCCAGCGGTGAGCGCACAACTCTCGACCGCCCGGACATCAACCGCTTGCACCACATCACGGAAGGTTCTTGAGATTCTGAATGTTTATCTGTCATTCTTAATCTCTCGTTCACCGAATTCTAATGAGCCGCCGGCTAAGTTACATGTTGCCTTTCGGCAACGGAACGTTAAGGTGCCGCCACACCGACAGGGATTCTCTGTCATGATGAGCTCGTCCGGACTGCGCAAATGGTTTCTGATCCTGGTAGGGGCCCTTGCCGTTTTCGCCCTGGGGTTTCTGGCCGGGCGGCATTTTTCGGCCAGTCCGAACAACTCAGCCAACCCGGCAACCGATCGGCCGCACAAGCCCGGTTTCCGCGAGGCGGCCAAGGAATCCGGCATCACGTTTCGCATGGCCTTCTTGCCCAGCGAGCAAGGGGAAAACTTCAAGACCAATCTTTACGACCACGGCTGCGGAGTGGTGGTGGGCGATTTCGACGGCGACGGCCACGACGACGTCTACTTTCTCAATCAACTCGGCCGGAACGCACTTTACAAGAACAAGGGGCTGGGGCGGAGACGTCGCGGTTTTCGACTTTGACGAGGACGGCTGGCTCGACCTGCTCGTCACCAACATGTTCGGCAGCAGCCAGTTGTACCGCAACAACGGCGACGGCACCTTCCGCGACGTCACCCGCAAAGTCCTCGGCAAGACGTCCATGGGGGCCATTGGCGCCAAGGCCTTCGATTTCAACAACGACGGCAAGCTCGATCTGTTCATCACCGATATGCATTCCGACATGTGGATGCCTCCGCACGGCGAGTTTATTCTGGCAAGGTTTCCGGGCCTCGACAAAATGAAGTTCGCCGAAATCGTCGGCCCGCGCGCGGATTACGAGCCGAAGTGGGCCGGCGTCGAAAAGTACATCGTGGACAAGTTCGGCATCTCGTACGATGAAGTGTTGCTGGGCAATACGCTGTTTCTTAACCAGGGCAACGGCAAATTCGAGGAGGTGTCGGACCAGGCCAACATGGAGACGTTCTGGCCGTGGGGCATCGCCAGCGGCGACTTCAACAACGACGGCCGCGAGGATGTCTTTGTGCCTTCCGGCATGGGCTACCCCTATTTTTACTGGCCCAATGCCCTGATGATGAACAACGGCGACGGCACCTTCTCGGATCGGGCCAAGGAAGCCGGCCTTGAGCCGCGCCCCGGGGGCATGCACCTGGAGACGGACATCGGCAAGAAAAAGGCGACGCGCAGCTCGCGCTGCGCCGCCGTCGCCGATTTCGACGGCGACGGCCGACTCGA
>CAZFGM010000355.1:0-7727 GCA_964518515.1 uncultured Alcaligenaceae bacterium
TGGGTTTGCCGGCCTTGTCGGTGAAGTCGGTGTAATTGGGGTTTTTTATGGCGACCGGGCCGTGCTGGCGCGGCGTCGCATCCCCCCGGGCGGTAGCTCACCAGCCGCATTCTCCCCGCCGTCACGCCCATCCACACCTCGCCCGAACTCGACCAGGTAGGAATTTTCGCCGTACTTGGCGGTGCCGATGTACAGCCGGCCGTTGTGCCCCTCGATGATCGAAAAATAGCCGCTGCCCTGGTTGGTGGTGTGTTTGGGAATCGCGTAGGCGGTGCTCCACAGCCAGGGCTCGTCCGCGGGTTGTGCGGCCGCGAGCAGGCTGGGCACGGGATCATCCACAACGATCCATGGGACCAGGCCCAGGCACGAGATTTTTCTTCCGTGTTCTCATTGTCGACAAACGACTATTCGATTGACAGGCGAGCCGGGCCGCGTAAGCGGCCGGGAAAACTACCCGCATCCCGACCGGCTGTCAAGCGAAAAAAAAGCTGCGTCCCAGCTGCGTCCCCTTTTCCCCGGCGCTGGGCCAGAAGGGCCGCCTGCTCGAACAGCATCGGCAGGATCGTCAGCATCATCACCAGCCACAGGACCAGGCCCAGGCCAAGGGCATGGGGCCAGGTGAAGCGCAATACCAGCCACAGGCCGGCGAACCACAGGCCCAAGTGCAGGAAATTGAGCAAGAGGTTCATCAGGAACCGGCCCCAGCGAAAGGCCTGGGGCACGCCGGTCGGACCGTCCTCGAACACTTTCATGACCCAACCGCCCTCAGCCACCAGCTCGGCGTAGTCGCTGCCGGTCGGCGGAGGCCTTAGCTCGAAGCGCATTTCTTCGTTCTTGATTTTGAGGCGGACGGCGGCGACGCCGCTGCGTGGCCAACCGGTGCCGTCGGCCGCCTTGTATACCTTGTCGCGGGCTCGGTACTCGAACTTGATGGGCTCCTTGCCCCGGGTGGCGGCCAGTTTCTTAGCCGGCTCCACCCACAGCTCCGGCACCGGCGCTTTGACCTTGTCCACGACCGGACTGAAACCCAACAGCGTATCGTAGGGTAAATTCTGCGGGCTGGCGTCTTCGGAGTTGGCGATCAGCAGGCACCACAGGGTCAAAAAGCCGGCCAGGCCGGCCGCCGTCGCCGGCGCTTGCCAGGAAATTCCCGCCGTCGGTTCGGTGTAAATATACCCCTGCAAAAACAGCGTGCCGGCCCACAACAGCACGGTCAAGGTAACCGCCGTCACCACGAAAATGAGGAATAAGATCACCCTTTTGCTCCGGCAAAGGTTGAGGATAGTGAATAGCGTTTGGAGGATGGAGAATTGAGGATAGAGTATTGCGGGTCGATAACCGGAGCCAGCAACTCAAGTCATGGCCTGGGAAGGGCGCGGTCGCCTCCGGCTCCCCGCTAAACGACTCCTCCAAGCTGTCATGCATCCTCTCGAAAAAAAACCCCGGGCTTTTTTCTTTCTTTCCATTGCTTCCTCCCCTTATACTACAAGCCCTTGTCGTAAGGGTTCCCTCAACTTTGACAAACCCTATTTACTCCGAACAACAGGAGGATGATCCCATGCGACTGTCGTTGGCAGGTTTTCTGGGAATCGTGGTGTTGCTGGCCGGCAGCGAAGCTGCCGCCCAGGGCTTCAAAAGTCCGGCCGAGGTGGTGCCGGCCAAAACGCTGGCCTACGTCGAGCTGCGCCAGCCGGGAGCGCTGGCCAAGGAGGTTGCCAGGCTTCTGGAAGGCTCATACTTGAGCGACGTGCCGGATTCGCTGGCGCCGCTGCTGAAGAAGAATCCCGGGTCGCGCCGCCGCGGGCCCGACGAGGCTTCCATCGCCGGCCTGATTTTCGCCCCGGAAGTGCTCCAGGAATTCGGCCGGCTGCAAGGCGCCGCTTTCGCCATGACCGGCATGGACCCGGAAGAACGCGATATGCCCGAATTCGTCGTCATCGTGCAGCCCGGCGACAGCCACGCCCCGGGCTTCTTGATGCGGCTATTAATGACTACCCTGGCGTCCTACGGCTCCAGTAATTTCGACGGCAAGATCCGGACCGAGATGCGTGGCGGTTTCGAGCGCATCGGCGAATGCGAAGGCGTCGGCCTGTATCGCACGGTTAGCCGCCACATGCAGTTCGGCGACAAAGGCGAGCCGATCGGCAAACCGAAGATCAAGACCTTCGGCCCGGCGGTTGCCCGTCTGCCCGACGCCATCCTTATCGGCTCGACCGACCTGGTCAAGGATGTGATCCGCCGCATCAAGGGCAAGGGCAACGGCCCGTCCCTGGCGGAGTTGCCCGCCTTCCAGAAGGCCAGCAAGGATTTCCAAGTCAAGCCGGGAATTGTAGCCTTCGCCAATCCGACAGGGGTAATGGAATTGCTGGAGAAGGTCGATCTGGGCCGCGAGGGACGCCAGGCCCTGGAAATCGCCAAAGCCATTGTCAATCCCAAGGCCTTCGTCGCTGTGGGGGACCAGCTTTCTCTCGACAATTCTACTTTGACGTATCGCCGGCGCATTTACCTGGACCCCAAAGAAAAAAGTCCGATAGTGGAACTCTTGCCGAATACCGGCTTTCCACGCGGCTTGCTGGCCTATGCCCCGGCCGATGCTCTGGTGTTCGCCGCTATGTCCAATGACCAGGGCGAAAAACGTTTCCAGCAAATCATCGAGCTCTCCGATACCATTGCCAAGATACCCGGCCAACGCGACTCGCTCAGCCAGATCATTGCCAAGATGGAAGAAAAGGCGGGACTGAACTTCGGCAAAAACGTGCTCGGCAAAATCCGCGGGGCGGCCATTGCCATGCAGGGTTTGGAGCACTTTCTGAAGGCCATCGATTCCCGGAAGGTGGGAAATGAACCGGACCGCCCGCCGGGACTTGCTCCCGGCGATGCCGGCAAACAGCCAAAGGCACAGCCCAAGGTCCGCCGCGAGGAGCCCACCTGGGCAGCGGCTTTTGTGCTGCTCGTTGAGGCAACCGATGCCAAGGCCGCCGCTTTTCTGGCCAAGGAAGCGGTTCCCAAATTCTTCGCCCTGATGGGCGGCGAAGCCAAGTCCTCCAAAAAGAAAATCGACGGCCACAACATCTTCACCCTGGAAGGAAAAAGGGGCTACGCCTTGCATTATGGCGTGCATGGCAAAACCCTCGTTCTCGGTCCGGGCCAGGCGGCCGTTGTCGCGTCTCTGAACAACGGCAAAAAAGGCAGCGGCCTGATGGAGGACGAGAAATTTGCCAAATGCATCAATAATCTCAAGGACCCCATCGCCGTGGCCATGGCCCGGCCCATGACCCTGGTGAGTTTCTTGCTGGTGTCCGGGGGGAGTAAATCCGAAGAAAAAAGTTCTCCTCCCGACAAGGTTGAAAAGGGCCCCGAAAAGGGCAAAAAGGTTGACCCGTCCAAACCGGCTCCTCCTCGAGAAAAATTCGAACAGGGGGAAAAGGCCGAAAAGGCGGGGCAAGCCGGTCCTAACCCCGCCGAGGAAAAACGCCTCAAGCAATTCGTGGAACTGATAAAAACCGAAGAACCGCTGCTGCTCAGCGTTACGCGCGCGCCGGATCAGCTCATGGCCGAGGCGACCTATCCCGGCTTGCGCCCCTTCGTCGCCCGCTTGACGAACTTCTTCCTGGAGGAGTTCTATCGTTCGCGGGGTGAAGCGCGCGGCATACCGCGACCGAAGGAGGTTTTTCCGAAAGAAGATAAGTAAAGGCGGGATCGCGGAGTTTCCCCGGAATCCAAACCGCGGAGGACGCAGAGAGCGCGGAGAAAAGAGTGCTGGTTTTTTCTTCTCCGCGTTCTCTGCGTCCTCTGCGGTTAGAAATGCCCGGTCGCTGCCGTTATCCCACAATCGCCCGGATCAGCTTGCCGTCGCGGACGACGGGCACGGGCTGGCCGTTGCCGGCCGGGTAGGTCGGGTGCGGGTCGATACCCGCCGCCGGCCAGCACGATCGACATGGCCTGGGGCCAGTGGTCGCCGCCGGCCTGATTGTTGATCTTGGGGGTCCGGTCGAACTCGCCGAATGCCGCCGATGGATCAGGCCTTCGCCGCCTTATTGGACGACCTGAGCCAGCGCGGCATGTTGGAGGAGACGCTGGTGGTGTGCCTGGCGGGATTCGGCCGCACCCCGCGCTTTCACGAGGCTCCGGCCATTCGACTGACCGCCCGCGAGGCGCTCCTGAGCATCGACCCGAAACAGGCGGGTTCCCTGAAAGCTGCCGCTGCGATCGACCAAAGTGTAAGAGCAAAAGTGGCATTCCCCTGGCCCCGAAGGTACAATCAGCTAAATCAAGGAGTGCGTTCTTATGCTTTCGATTTGCGGTTCCAGCGTGCGGTTGTGCGATCACCTGACGCGGCGCGAGATGCTGCGGCTGGGCGGCCTGGGGGCGCTGGGGTTGTCGCTGCCGCGGCTACTCGAAGCGCGTCCGGTGCAGGCGGCGCCGGGGCGCGGGATCGGCGGATTTGGCCGGGCCCGGTCGTGCATCGTGCTGTTCCTCATGGGCGGACCGCCGCAGCATTCGACGTGGGATCCCAAGCCCAATGCTCCGGAGAACGTGCGCGGGGCCATCGGGCCGATCGCGACGGCGGTGCCGGGAATCCACATTGGCGAATTGATGCCGCGGCTGGCGCGCTGGACGGCCCGGCTGGCCATCCTGCGGGCCGTGTCCACCGGCGATAACGCCCATTCGTCGAGCGGCTATTACATGATGACCGGCCGGCCGCACCAGCCGCTGAACTTCGAGAACGCCAACCCCGGCCCGCCCAACGACTGGCCGACCCTGGGGGCGCTGGTGCAGGCCTGCCGGCAGTCTCCCCTCGAGAGAGGACCCCGCAGGCTCGAAGACTCGCCTGCGGGCTTGGCGGGAAGGGGTTTATTGCCGCCGGCGGTTCGCCTGCCGCACCGCATCTTCAACACCGACGGCTCGGTCTGGCCGGGGCAGGACTCGGGTTTTCTGGGCCGGCCCGCCGATCCGTGGCTGTTCACGTGCCAGCCCGGGGCGACGCCGTTCCGCATTCCGGAGTTCTCGCTCGATAGCGACGTGCCGTCGCCGCGTCTGGGCCGGCGGCAAGCGCTGGTGGAGCGCTTGGACGGCGTGCTGGCGGCTGCGGATCGGACCGGGGCGCTGGCTGCCTTTGGCCAGCACCAGCAGCGGGCCTTCGACATCTTGCGCTCGGCGAACAGCGGCGGCGCGGTGCAGCTCGAACGCGAGCCGGCAGCGATGCGCGACCGTTACGGCCGCAGCCCGTTCGGCCAAAGCGTGCTCCTGGCCCGGCGGCTGGTGGAAGCGGGGGTCGGGCTTGTCCAGGTCAACTGGTATCGCGGACCCGACGAGCCGTCGGACAACCCGTGCTGGGATTCGCACACGCAGGAGACCGAGCGTCTGCGGCGGGTGCTGGTGCCGCCGATGGATCAGGCCTTCGCCGCCTTGCTGGACGACCTGAGCCAGCGCGGCATGTTGGAGGAAACGCTGGTGGTGTGCATGGCGGAATTCGGCCGCACGCCGCGCTTCAATAATCGCGGCGGCCGCGACCACTGGGGGCCGGTCTTCTCCGTGGCTTTGGCGGGGGGCGGCATCCGCGGCGGCGCCGTCCACGGCGCTTCCGACGCCCTCGGCGCCCAGCCCGCCGCCGGCCGCGTCCAGCCCCAGGATTTGACCGCCACTATCCTGCATTGTCTCGGCATTCATCCCGACAGCGAAATCCGCGACCGCCTCGGCCGCCCCATCGCCGCCTGCACCGGCGAAGTCATCCGGCAGATTCTATAAGACTTCTCGCGGAACCTGCCGAATATTCACCTCCATCCGGACCCGACAGGATAGGCCCCCTATGTGCAGGGATTTGACGCGAGTGCAAAGGAGCAAAACATAACTTTCTTCGAGAAAAATAGTTATGGCGATTTCCACTCGCGTCAAGGATTGCCTTTATTGACGCGGGTGGCCGGAGATTGTTACCCCATTTTGAACCAGGCCCCTAAACGTAAACAAGGAGAGTAAGTAATCTTTTTGCTGGCATTGCCATGGGGTGGCTGGTTATGATAAGCGAAGTTGCGAACCGACTTCGGATGCCGAAGGAAGGTGGGCCATGTTGACGGTGCTGAGTAATCCGCGGCGGGTGTGCGGCGGCGTGAGCCGCCGGGAATTGTTGCAGGCGGCGGGAGCCGGCCTTTTGGGGGTGAGCTTGCCCCAGGTGCTGGCCGCCGAGGAGGCGCGGCCCCCTCTGAGGCGGCGGGCCAAGTCGGTGATCTTCCTTTTCCTCTTCGGCGGTCCCAGCCAACTCGAGACGTTCGATCTGAAACCCGCGGCCCCGAGCAACATCCGCGGCCCGCTGGGGCCGATCGCGTCACGCACTCCGGGCCTGGCCATCTGCGAGCGTTTGCCGCGCCTGGCGAATCTATCCGATAAGTTCTGCGTGGTGCGGACGCTGACCCACCGGCACAACGACCACAATGCCTGCCATTACATTCAAACCGGCCATCCCATGCCGCCCGCCGCGCGCGGCGCCGCCGGGGTCAATGCCACCGACCGCGACTGGCCGGCTGTGGGATCGGTCGTGGAATACCTGGACCGGCAATCCGCCCAGGGGCGGGACATCCCCAGTTATGTTTACCTCCCCAACCGCCTGGGGCACTTGCAAGGGTACGACCGCCTGGGGCAATACGCGGGCTGGCTGGGCCGCGCCTACAACGCCCTGGCCACCGACATTCGCAAGCGCGACGCGCGCGATAATCCCTATTTCCGCAACTGCACCGACGACGAGCTCAACTTCCGCATTCACGGCCTGGACGCCGATCCGGCCTTGACGCTCGACCGGCTCAATCGCCGTCAGCGTCTAGTGGAACAATTCGACGCGCAGCGGCGCCTCCTGGATGCATCGCGGGTCGTGGAAACCCATGACCGCATTCGCCAGCGCGCCCTGGCGCTGGTGACCTCGACCAAGGTCCGCGCCGCCCTGGACATTCGCCAGGAACCGGACCGCTTGCGCGACCGCTACGGCCGGCACCTGTTCGGCCAATCCACCCTCCTGGCGCGGCGGCTGGTCGAGGCCGGCGCCCGCTTCGTCACCGTGCTCTGGGACGCTCCCGACGGCTATAGCTGGGATAGCCACGTGCACAGCGACGACGTGGAAAAGCACCTGCTTCCGGGTCTGGACCAGGCGTTCTCGGCCCTGCTCGTGGACCTCGAAAATCGCGGTTTGCTGGACGAAACCATGGTGGTTTGCCTGGGCGAGATGGGCCGCTCGCCGCAGGCCACTGCCCGCTGGGGCCGGAATCATTGGAGCTATTGTTTTCCCGCCGTCTTGGCGGGCGCCGGCGTCCGCGGCGGCGCCCTCTACGGCCGATCAGACAAGGACGCCGCCTACCCCGCCGACCACCCGGTCCGCCCCGAAGACCTGGCCGCCACCCTCTTTCACGCCCTGGGCATTGACCCGGAACACCGCATTCACGATGGCCAGGGGCGGCCGGTGCCGCTGGTCGAGGGCGGGACGCCGTTGGGGATTTTCTCGTAATCGGTGCAGCTGAGCTAGAGCTAGAGGGCCTGGACATGACGGCTTGACGGCTTGGGCGCGGCCGATCTTGCTGTAAGCGGCCCGCGAACTTGTAGCGAAAGATGCTGGAAAGAAAAGGCGAAAAGGCAAAGAGGGGCTTGATTCTCTAGTGAATGTTTGTATAGTTAAAGGCACGGAGGCTTCATCCGATGGCAACTCTGGCAACAAACTCGGAAACCAAACTTAGGGGCGGGTACTA
>CAZFGM010000356.1:0-1677 GCA_964518515.1 uncultured Alcaligenaceae bacterium
TATCCCGTGCAAGTTTGGCGGCTAAGTAAAGAGCTGGATTGGATCGCGCTTGGCGGCGAAGTGGTTGTGGACTACGCCTTGCGGCTGAAAAAAGAACTCGCTCCCGGCAAGACCTGGGTGATGGGCTACGCCAATGACGTCATGGCATACATTCCCTCGCTACGGGTCTTGAAAGAGGGGGGATACGAAGGGGGCGGGGCCATGGTCTTCTACGGTTTGCCCACGATCTGGAGTCCACGCGTCGAGGAATTGATTGTCACCGCCGTCCATGGCCAGGTGAAGAAGAACCCGGGACAGTGAAACCGCGACCCAGCACCCTACCCTGGGTGGGGTCGCAATCGACCGAAGGAATAGCAGTGGCTCTTGTTCGATCTGGCCGCGGATCATTAAAATTGGGGCAGGACATGCCTGAAATCAGCCGGTTCTTGGGCATGGTGATCGCCATGTATTACAACGACCATGCGCCGCCCCACTTCCACGTGCGTTATGGGCGACAAAAGGCGGTCATCGGCATCGAGCCGATTGCCTTGCTGGCGGGGCGGCTATCACCCAAGGCCCGCGCCCTGGTGCTGGAATGGGCGGCCCTGCACCAGGCCGAGTTGCTGGCCGATTGGCAACTGGCGCGTCAACAAGCGCCGCTCAACAAGATCGATCCACTGGAGTAAGGTCATGCTCGAAGACATTGTGGAGGTGCAGGCGCTGGACGGCTATCGCCTGAAGCTCCGGTTCGAAGACGGCGCCGAGGGCGTGGTTGATGTGGGCCAGCTCGTGCCGTTCACGGGAGTGTTCGCGGCCTTGCGCGACCGGCAGCAGTTCGTGGCCGTGCAGGTAAACCCGGAGCTGGGTACCATTTGCTGGCCCAGTGGCGCCGATCTCGATCCCGACGTGCTTTATTCCCTCGTGACGGGCAGGGCTCTTCCGGCATACGAAGCAACGGCCAAGGCGGAGTAACGAGGGCGGTGTAAAGGTCCCTTTGTGGCGTGGAACGGATCCTCAAAAATAGCTCGGGCTGGCCCCCTCGCCTTGAGTACACCGCCTGGAGATTTGCCGGCGATGTGATATGATCGTATCGGGGTACTGCGAAAAAGCCCAATTGCCATGAAACATCGACCGTCTCACCCCTTTCCGCCCTAAGGAGAACCTATGTCACGAATCCTGCTCTTTCGCCTCCAGGACAGCAAGATCCGGATCTTGGAGGAGGCGGTAGAGTCCTGGAAGCGCGACCACGAAGACGCCCTGTTCGTCCAAGACGTCGAAGAATTGATCGCTGGCTGCCTCTCCTGTTGGGAAGACATCAGGCGCTCGTGGGTCCGGACGCGAAGGTTGGCGCTGGGGAATTGGCTTTGGGACCTTCAAGATGCCGGCACGACCGTACTTGACCTGCTGGGCCGCTGCATCCGCCTTTTGGAGGATGTTGCCGGTTTGGCCGAGAAAGTCGCCGGCGACCTAGGGCGCGCTATTGAGGGGCAGGAGAACCTCCCTGAGGCCATCAGGGAAGCCAGCGACCTGCGCGAGCATGTCAACAAGACGTGGCCCTGGAACAATCGCCCGGTTCTGCCGCTCGACCGAAAGATGGCTGACCAATCCCGGGCCGCCCGGGCACGGGGCGAATCCCAGGACGTTGCCGATATCCTTGCCAGCCTCCAGGCGAATGACTCCGTGCGCCAGGAGTAACCA
>CAZFGM010000356.1:1687-4076 GCA_964518515.1 uncultured Alcaligenaceae bacterium
CCCCCCAGCGCCGGGAGTAGTCCATGAAGCATCGGGTGATCGTCGATCGCCCCGTGGTGGCCTTCATCGGCGAGCGTGGCCTATCCAGAAACGCCGTCGTGAGGCTGTACGCCCAGCTCCACCAGGAACTTGGCAACGAGGCCGCACGGTTCCGATTGACGCGGCACCCCGAAGAACCGGACCTCTACTTTCATTATCGCATCCAGGTTGCGTCCGGGGACCACTGGCACCAGTTCGACTTCGCGGTGAATGACACGACCGCCTCGGATACACTCTTCGTGGAGGCCGTGAGCCACACGTCCTGGCCTTGGTGAGTATACCTGTCCCGCAACGCCGCGATTTGATGGACCCGCCGCTGATCCCGATCTGGGACGCGAACGCTCGAAAATGGTGAAAAAGGCCCTGCTACAATTCCCTGAGCCGCTTCGCCCCATTTACCCCACCGTCAGCGGATGCCGCCGGTTCTTGAGGGGTAAGTCCACGGCCGTCCGCAGGCGGTGCGATTCGTAGACGGCCAGGATCATTTCCAGGGCGGCGCGGCCGTCGTACATGCTGCCGCGCGGCTGGCGATCTTTCTCGATGGCCTCCATCAAGTCGCGGACGATCCAGACGTTGCCCTGGCCCAGGCCGCCGTCCTTGAGGGTTTCCGGCTTGCCGGGGCCGGCGCTGGTGATCTCCTGCCAGGGGATTTTACCGCGGCCGGGGAACCAGCCCGGATCGCTCAGGCAATAGACCGGGGGCAGGCTGCCGGTGGTGAGTTGGAGGACGCCGCGCGTGCCGCACAGGGTCAGGCCGAAGCGGTCGCGCTCGCCCTTGCCGCGGGTGCATTTATAGCTGGCGAAATGGCCGACCACGCTCTTGTCGAAGCCGTACAGGGCGGTGATGTGGTCGCCGGTGATGGGGCCCATGCCTTCGCCGCCGTCGCGGATGTCGGCCTTGGTCGCGGGCCGGATACGATCCTTGCCGGTGACGCCGGCGCGGGCGTAACACCAGCGGACGTCGCCGGCGAAATAGCGCATCAGGTCCATGATGTGCGTTCCCAGGACCATCAGGTCCTGGCCGCCGGCGCGGGCGTCCTCCTTGCCGCGGCCGCGCATTTCCAACAGGTCACCGATCAGGCCGTCACCGAGCAGTTCTTTGGTTCGCTGAATCCTCGGACTGTAGCGCGTCTGGTGGGCGATGGCCAGCTTGACGTGGTGTTTTTCGCAGGCCGTCACCATGTCGTCGGCCTCGGCCAGGGTGCGGCACATCGGCTTTTCCATGAAGATGCTGGCCCCTGCCTCGGCGCAGGCCACCACCATGTCGCGGTGCTCGTCGAGAAAGCGCGTGGCCACGCTGACGATTTGCGGCCGTTCCTTGGCCAGCATCTGCCGGTAGTCGGCGTAGGCATTCTTGGCCTTGATTCGCTTCTGTGCGTCGGCCCGGCCCTTCTCGTTGGCATCGGCGACGGCGACGATCTGCACGTTGTCGAACGCCTGCCAGACCGAATCCAGTCCGTGACCGTAGTTGCCCCGGCCGGTGTGGCCGATGACGGCGACGCGATAGTTGCGCGGCATGGTTGATCCTATTAAAAGGAAAGCCTCGAAAGCCCCGTGATCCATTCCGCCGAACGAAACGGCGCTGGAGAACTGGCGGAAAATAAATGGTACTATTTTTTCCGGTAAATTTCCCGGCGATGTCCAATGCAGTGAACCAAAATCACCTCTTCTTTGGGAAAAATCTGATACAAAATCCGATAATCCCCCACTCTGAATTTGAATAAAGAAGCCAAATCGCTGGACAGCGGTTCTGGTTTTATTTTTTCCAGGTTTTCGGCCAACCAATGGAGCCGCTTAACAATTCGCTTGGCCACGGGTTTATCCAAATTAGCAAGGTCCTTCGCCGCGGCATCCAGCAGGCGTGGTTGAAACATCCCTTACTCCAGACCAAGTTTTTCGGCGACTTCCTCCAGGGCCTTTCCCCGTTCCCCAGCGGCTACGGATTTTTTTTGCCGAAGCAAACGATCGCGGATTTTTCTTTTCAACGTGAAACCCCAGTCCGGATCCCCAAGAATTTCCCGAAGCTTTTTATCCAAGGCGGACTCTACGATGGTTTCAATTAATTCGTAAAGCTTTTTTTGGGACATGGTTTTGTGCATAAATCACCCCCTAAACGGCGCTTGGAAGGAAGTCAAGGATTCCCCTTCCAGTGTTTCAAGTCCAGGGCAACGCCATCGATCTTTGGGCTTCCATCACTCACCAAGACCTGCACACAGGCGCCGGCGATCAGCGCCGCCGCCCGGTGAGGCGAATCCTACAATTTCTTTTTGACGCGTTTCCATTCCAGGGTGATGTGGTCGGCTTCTTTCACGAAGTCCTTCGGCCGCTGCGACGTTGGCTTCCCCTGGTTG
>CAZFGM010000356.1:4176-7714 GCA_964518515.1 uncultured Alcaligenaceae bacterium
GTCGGCTTCTTTCACGAAGTCCTTCGGCCGCTGCGACGTTGGCTTCCCCTGGTTGATCTTGAAGTGGAAGCAACTGCGGCGCGTGTTTTCATCCACGATCAGGTAGATTCCGCGGATGATCTCGTCCTTGAGCGGGCTGGTCAGAACGACGTCGATCTCCATGGGCTTCTTGTCCGGCCGGATTTCGAACGTGCCTTCAATGGGGGGGCTATTGGGGTGAGTGATTTTGAAGCCCTTCCCCTTGACCACCATTCGGTACTTCTTGGCCTCCTCGGCGGATACCGGTTTGCCGTCGTTGTTGCGGAGGGCGACCGCCTGCCAGGGGCCTTGAAAATGGGCGAGGTCTTTCTTGACGGCGTCGGCGGCGTCTTTGCGCGGCTCGCCGCCGTACAGCGCCGTTGCCATCACGAGGATAATTACTGTGGTTCGCATCATGAGGGCCTCCCGGAATTTGCTTTTTATCGTGCCCGAAACGGACGCGCTTTGCAACAGAAAAGATCGTTCAACCTTCCTGCCGTCCGATGGGGTTGACTAATCGGATTCGCTCATCTTTAACAACATTCAAGAACAAGAAAATGCTTCCCGTTTTTCGCGGGCTGAAACCTGACAAAAAGGTATCCTCATTTCAAAGGTGGGCCATGGCATCATCCTCCCTGTCGGAACGTTTGCAGTCGGCGCGGATCTTCGACCTGGAACAGCCGCGGTTTTTCGGCATGCCGATTTACCCGACGCACAAGCCGGGCTATTTCTATGCCCTGCACCGACGCCACAGGGACGGCTACCAACCCGAGCGCCACGGTCCGCGCACCGGGGCGTCCGGCATGCTTACCATGATGGAGCATACCGGCACGCACATCGACGCCTTGTGCCATCAGGCGTGCGGTCTGAAGCTATTCGGCAACCTGCCAGTGGAGAAGGTGGAAACGCAGGCCGGGTTCACCCAACTCGGCATCGAAACGGTGCCGCCGCTGTTGGGCCGCGGCGTCCTTCTCGACGTGTCCGGCTGGAAAGGGCAAACACCCTTGCCCGCCAAATCCAGCATTACTGCTCAGGAACTTCAGGCCTGTGCCGCCGCACAAAAAGTTGCGGTCAACAAGGGAGACGTTCTTCTGGTGCGAACCGGATATGGAACCTTATGGCACGACGAGGCCGCTTACCTGCAAGCGGCCGGCATCCACAAATCCGCCACCCTGTGGGCCGCCGGCTGCGGCGTCGTCGCCGTCGGCGCCGACAACATGTCCTGGGACGTCCCAGACGAGCGCGATCCGGACAGCGGGGCCACGCTGTTCGCCCACTACTACCTGTTGCCGCAAAAGGGCATCTACATCATGGAGAACCTGAATCTGGAGGAGCTGGCGCGGGCGAGGTGTTATGAGTTCGCCTTCATCGGCATCCCGCTGAAGTTTACGGGGGCCACGGGCTCGCCGCTGCGGCCGCTGGCGGTGGTGGAATAGGAACTTTTTTGGATTGGGGCGATAAGGGATTTTGCGGTCGCTGCGGAAAAGTTTTTGAAAAAAACCTTCTCACGGGGTAGCGCAACGATCAGACCACTTGAGAAGTACTCATGGACTGTACGTAGCTGAACCGCACGGGCGGGTCACCTCCGACAAACGGGCTAATGTTCTTCGTTCAAGGGATGCGTTCGGCAACGCACAAGTGGGGGTCTTTTCCGAGTTCACAAATTCGGCGACGAAGCTCTTTTCGATCCGGGGCGCTGGTTAACACCTCCGTACCCTCGGGGTTCCAGGCGACCCATAACCCGCAATATTGCAACAATTCCTTCGCGGGATATTTGGATCGATTTGCTGAATAAGCCTGCAATGTGCGATCAGGTTTCAAAGTGTTCACACCGTTAACCTCCACGAAGGCCTTTCCTCGCCCGCTTTTCCGAATTGTCAATAATGAAAAGGAATTTACCCGAGTTTATTCTAGGTTGAAAGTCCAAAGTGTCCAATTGTCCAATCTTGTCCAATGTATCCAATAGTAGTCGTTGCCCTCCACTCTGTCAGCGTTGCTGGGCCGCGAGTTGCCCAGGGCCGTATCACACGCTCTGCCGCAGCCGCCGCAGCTCGCAGTCGCGGAGAATCTTGCGCCGCCGCGGCGCGGTGCTGTCGTACAGGGAGAAAAGATAATCGACGTGGGTGCCGGTCAGCTCGTGGCCGCGGCGGCGCAGGACCGCCGCCGCCGTGTTGAGGACCTGGCGCAGATCCGTGCGCTCCTGGAGCTGGCCGTAACGGACCTGACAAAAAGAAGGAATGACGGTGGGCAGCAAGGATCCCGACGGCAGGAGGTTGCAGAAAGCGCCGATGGCGCTGCCGGTGTTGATCAGAGCGCCGAGGCCGGTCTTGGTGTGGTCGCCGATGAAAGCGCCGACCTTGGTCAGGCCGGTGGGGATCCGCTCGCCGTTGATGGTCACCTTGATGGGGCCGTAATCGTTGCGCAGGTCGCTGACCTGGGTGCCGGCGGCCAGGTTGACCCATTCGCCGACGTAGGAGTGACCGAGAAAACCGTCGTGGTACTTGTTGGAAAAGCCCTGGACGATGCTGGCCTCGACCTCGCCGCCGATGCGGCAAGCGGGGCCGATGGTGCCGCCGCGGAGCTTGGCCCCAAGAAGCCAGCTGCCAGCGCCGACATAGCACGGCCCTTCCAGCCGGCTGAAGGAATGCACCACCGCGCCCTGGTCGATCATAACCGGGCCGTTGCGCGTGTCGGCCACGACGTACGGTTCCACCGCCGCGCCTTCCCCGATCACCAGGTTTTCCGCCGGGCCGACGACGGAGATTTCCGCAGTCTCGGTTATCCCTTCCTTCTTGAACCAGGTCCAATCCTGGCACAGCGTGGCCGGATTGTGCTGGACCAGGTCCCAGGGATAATGAATCATCGCACCGCCGGCGGGGACGTGGGGCAAGGTGTGCTTCCAAATCTCGATCCATTCTTCGATGATGTCGGCGGTACATTCGGGAATAGCGGGCGGAGGCAGAATCACGTAGGCGAGGTCTTCGTCCACCAGGCCGGCGCGCGGGGTACTCAGATCGGCAAGCGGTTGCGCGGGAGGCAGCCAGCGGGCATTGACGAGCATGGTGGGCGCTTGATGAAGCCAGGCCACCTTGTTGATCGGCATTGCTGGATGAGTGAGTTGACACAACTCGGCCAAGGCCGGCCGGACCAGGCCGCCAATTTCCTTCGCTCCGGCCGCTATGGCCTGCCGCTGCCACAGCGGCATGGCCCCGCACCAGAGATCGAAACCCGGCCGGGACAAGGTCAAAGGTTCCAGCCAATCGACCGCTTTATCTTCAAACAGGCAAACGCGCATTTTTCAAGCCTTTGGTTCCAAGGAAATCGAGGCCAGGTTACCAGGAGATGGTTTTTTCCAGATATGAACCACTACGCTACACAGTCCACCCAGAAAAACCCCTAAAGGAATGCCGTAAAGCAGACCCTCGGTATGGCACTGTTCATCGCAGCTCCTTTGCGCGCTACTGTCCACGACCAACCGGTCAGTACCAGCCTCCTTGACCGACAGTTCCGACAACTCCCC
>CAZFGM010000357.1:0-7657 GCA_964518515.1 uncultured Alcaligenaceae bacterium
CATCTCGTGGCTTGGCACCATGCAAGTAGCACGGATTTCCTAATCCGTGGCTGCGGAAACGGATTGGGAAATCCGTGCTACATTTGGTGAGAAATGCGGGGTAGGCACATTCCGCGTGCCGTTGCGGCACGCGGAGTGTGCCTACTACAAGCGCCGCTTCTCGGTGCCAAGGAGAACGCCATGCGGAGTCTTAACCGTCGCGAATTCGTGCGCGGGCTTGGCTTCGGTGCGCTGGGACTGGGCTTGTCCGATGTGCTGCACCATCGCGCCGGCGCCGGCCCGGTACGCAACGGCGGCAAGGCCAAGAGCTGCATCCTCCTGGTTCTTTGGGGCGGGCCCAGCCAGATCGACACCTTCGACATGAAACCCGATGCCCCGGCGGATTACCGGGGCGAATTTCAGCCGATCGCCACCGTCGTCCCCGGCCTGCGGATATGCGAGCATCTTCCCCGCACCGCCCAGCGCGCCCGGCAATGGTCCGTGGTGAGATCGCTGACCATGACCGGCCGCGCCCTGGGCGATCACCACAACGACGCCTACTACATGCTCACGGGCCAACGACCCACCCCGGCGGACCTGGCCCAGGGCATCAATCGCAAACCCCGCCCGGACGACTGGCCGTTCATCGGCTCAACGGTGGCGTATTGCCGGCCGCCCGATCCGTCGCTGCCGGCGGTGGTGGCCTTGCCGCGCATCCGCAATGAATTTGACGGCTACATCGTGCCCGGCCAGTTCGCCGGCCGGCTCGGCCCGGCCTACGAGCCCTTGTGGCTCCGCGGCACGCCCGATCCGCAACTCCGCCAAGCCTACCTGCCTCGCCAGTTGCGTGCCCCGGCCCTGCAGTTACCCGCCGATCTCGATCCCCAGCGCTTGGCCGGCCGACGACGACTCGTCGGCCGCCTTGACCACTGGCACCGCGCCATGGAACAATCCGGCAGCCCACTCGACCGCTTCGCCGTGCAGCAAGAAAAAGTCTTTTCCCTGCTCACCTCGGCCAAAGTGAAAAGGGCGTTCGACCTCGCGCTGGAGCCGGAAACTGTCCGCCAACGCTACGGCGACAACATCACCGCCCAGAGCACGCTAATGGCCCGCCGCCTGGTCGAGGCCGGCGTGCCGTTTGTCTGCGTGCACTGGACCACGCCGGAATACTCCCCCCTGGTCGCCAACTGGGACACGCACGGCGACAATTTCATGCACCTCAAACGCGATCTCTGCCCCGTCTTCGACCGGCTGTATTCGGCTCTGCTGGATGACCTGGACCAGCGCGGCTTGCTCGACGAGACGCTGGTGGTGGCCGTCGGCGAAATGGGCCGCACGCCCAGGTGCGCCGACCCGCGCACGCGCGGCACCAACTACGGCCCGGGCCGCGATCACTGGATCCACTGCCTGTTCGCCCTCCTGGCCGGCGGCGGCATCCAGGGCGGCCAGGTGTACGGCGCCTCGGACCGCATTGCCGCCTATCCCCGCGACAACCCCGTCTACCCCGGCGACCTGGCTGCCACCATCTACCACGCCCTGGGCATCCGGCCCGCCGACCTTGTTTACACCGACCGCGAAAATCGCCATCATCGCTTGCTGGACGAGGGGGTGGCGTTGCCGCTGTTCGGCTAAAAGGGGAGTACATGGGGAAAGCGTTAAGCCTACTGATCATCGGGGCGCATCCGGATGATGCGGACTATGCTGCGGGGGGCACGGCGGCGTTGTATCGGGCCGCCGGCCATAGCGTGCGCATGGTCAGCCTGACCAATGGCGATGCCGGCCATCAGGGGACGGCGGGACCGGAACTGGCCCGCCGCCGCCAGGCGGAGGCGGCCGCCGCCGCCGCCGTCATTGGGGCGACCTACGACATCTTCGCTAACCACGACGGCGAACTGTTGCCCACTTTGGAAAACCGCCAACAAGTCATTCGCCTCATCCGCTCGGTCCAGCCCGACCTGGTGCTTACCCATCGGCCCAACGATTATCATCCCGATCATCGCTACACCAGCCAGCTGGTTCAAGATGCGGCGTACATGGTCACGGTGCCGGCGATCGTGCCGGAAGTTGGCCACCTGGAACGCAATCCGGTCATCGCCTATCTGCCGGACGAGTTTCAGAAACCCAACTCCTTTCAGCCGTCCATCGCTGTGGCGGTGGATGAAGTGATCGAGCAGATCGTGTCCATGTTGCACTGCCACGTTTCGCAATTTTACGAATGGCTGCCGTACAACCTGGGGATTGCTGGGGAAGTCCCGCGGGAAGAAGCCGCCCGCAAGGCCTGGCTCGGCCGGCAGGTGCGCGAGCGCTTGCGAAACCAGGCCAAGCGCTTTCGTTCTCTGCTGGACCAGAATTACGGTTCCCGCGGGGCGCAGGTGGAATATGCCGAGGCCTTCGAGGGTTGTGAATACGGGGCCCCCTTGGATGAAACTGCTCGGGGCCGCTTGTTTCCTTTTATTCCCCTTCCCTAGCCTAGGCGAATTCCTCGAACGTTGCCGGGGGAAGACCGGCGTAGCGGCAGGACAAATCCGCGAAGCAAACGATTTGAAGAATGACCGACGCCAAGCGCGTGACTTACACCTTGGAGGCCGCCGACCGCCGCACGCGCCTCATCGATCCCGACGGCGGCCGCACCAGTTACGTGTTCGATGACAAGAACCGCACCCTGGGCGCCATTAATCCCCAGGGCAAGCGAACCAGCTTTGCCTATGACCTGGGCGACCGCCTGCGCCGGCAAAAACACGGCAACGGCAGTTTGGTGACTCACCTTTACGATGCCGGCAACCAACTCGGTCAGCCGCTGCGCCCACTGCAAGGTGCGGCGGTCGCCGCTTTCGACGATTTTCGGCGCCAACTCACCGCTGTGAAACTCTTCGCCGAAAATATGCTGGCG
This sequence comes from uncultured Alcaligenaceae bacterium, assembly GCA_964518515.1. Classification (GTDB taxonomy): domain Bacteria; phylum Planctomycetota; class Planctomycetia; order Gemmatales; family Gemmataceae; genus CAZFGM01. Next base: position 2,870 of record CAZFGM010000357.1, read on the forward strand.
GTGGAAATCCAGGGGACAGGCGCTGAGCAGCCGGGCGTCGCCGCTACTGTGTCCCCGGACCCGCATGGTGACTTTGTAGGTTCCGGGCCCGTGCGGGACCTGGGTTTCCTGGCCCAGGACCCGCGCGCGCACCACAGCCGTGCCCAGCGACAGGGCAGCCAGCAAGGCAGCGGTCAGCACGCAGAGAGTCGTCCGTGACATGGGCCTTCTTTCCGAGAGACTTGATCGATCACAATCCGAAGAATTACCAATTGCCAATTGAAAATTGGCAGGATTGAGACTTCTGGCCCATCCCAAAGAGGATTGAACCACAGAGACACAGAGAACACAGAGAAGCCTTTTCCCCAGACCCACCTTTCAGCTTTCCGATTTTCCTTCCTCTATTTTCAATCCAAAATCCGAAATCTGAAATCCGCAATCTGGTGAGGCCGGCTGTTTCAAGAAATCGCGGAAGCGATACAGCTCCAAGAGGCGATAGCCGGTGTAGCGGCCGATCAGGAGCTGGCCGGCCATGATCACGCCCAGGATTTCCGGATATTGCACCAGCAGCGGCACCACGCCCGGGAGGCTCACCACCAGACTCACGCTGGCCGCCACCACGATCGTGCCTACCAGGGCTTTGAAGGACGACCACGGCCCGTCTTCCGTTTCCATTGTCCAGAAACGCTCGATCATGCCCGTCAGGATGACCAGGGGAAAGAGCGAGATGTAGCGCGTGGCGGCCACCTCCTGGTAGTTGGCGGCCACGATGATCGTGATGAGCAGGCCGATCACCAGGCTCAGCATGAAGGCCGTCCGCGGCACTTGCAGCAAATGATAGTGGTCCAGCACGCGGCGCATGCCCCAGCCGATCAGGATAATGGCCACGAAGATCAGAATGCCGGGCAGACTTTCCAGGTCGCGAAAGGCCAGGCCGATGAGCGCTGGAGCAAAGGTGCCGAAGCTATGCAGGCCGATGACGTTGCGATAGACGCAGACGATCAGGGCAGCGAGCGGCAACAACAGCAAGAACTCGACCAGGCGCATTTCCGCCGGCGGCAGGGTGTACAAGGAGATGCGCGTGAAAAAACGCCGCACAGGGGATTGGCCGGCGGCGGCGTCCTGCTGCGGCTTTTTGTGCTCGATCAGGCACGCGTAATCCAGGTCGCGCAGGTGCTGGCCGCGAACTATTTTCATGTCGCCGAAGCCGAACACCAGATACGTGGCCGGCACCCGGCCGAAGTGATGGTGGAAGGGGCACATCGGCAGCCAGTAGTCGCCGGTCCAAACCTCGGCCCAGACGTGGGCCTTTTGTTCGATGGTTTTGCCCAGGGTCAGGCCGGTGACCAGGCGGGCGGGCAGGCCGCGATTGCGGCACAGGGCCGCCAACAGGCGGCTCTGGGCCAGGGCGTCGCCGCGGCCGGTTTTCAGGCAGTCGCGGGCGGTCCGGCTGGGGCCGCCGGCCGTCGGTTCCTTGACAATCGTCTGGCCCACAAAATGAAATAGGGCCCGCGCCTGGTCCACCTTGTTTTTCAGGTCCCCGGTCAATTCCAGGGCCAAACGGGTTATCTCCGCATCGTTGGGGTTGATCCCCGGAGACGCGGCCAGGTTCTCCCCCGGTTTGGGAGGCGCATACCAGGTTTTGTGCAAGTGCTTCATGGACGCGGTCGGCCGGGAGACATCCACCGTGCAGAAAAAATCGTAATGGGCCTGCACGGGCCCTTTGGGAGTTGTCAGCCGCTGCGCCCACTGCAAGGCGCGGCGGTCGCCGCTGTCGACGATTTTCGGCGCCAGCTCGCTGCTGGAATATTCCTCGCCGAAAATATGCTGGCGGTGGAAATCCAGGGGACAGGCGATGAGCAGCCGGGCGTCGCCGCTGCTGTGTCCCCGGACCCGCATGGTGACTTTGTAGGTTCCGGGCCCGTGCGCCACCTGGGTTTCCTGGCCCAGGACCCGCGCGTGCACGATGGCCATTCCTAGCGACAGGCTGGCCAGAGCGGCGGCGGTCAATACGCAGAGAGTCGTCCGTGACATGCGCCTCTTCCTTCCGAATGAGCTTCTTCCATCCGAGAGATTTGACCCACCATCTGAAAAATTGCCAATTGCCAATTACCAATTGAAAATTGAAAATTGGCAGGAACATTAACCTCATTCCAACGCCATTTGAACTTCCTGGTCTTTTTCTTCAATTGGCAAGTGGTAATTGGCAATTGACAATTCTTGTAACCAGGTGAACGTCCGTGACATTGCCTCTTCCTTCCGTGGCATCTGATCCAAAAAAAAGAATTGCAAATTGAAAATTGTCAATTGAAAATTTGCGGATCGATTTTTCAATGGCCAATTGGCAATTGGTAATTGGCAATTGGCAATTCCTTTTCTCACGTAACTATTTCCACATCACTTGAAAGCGGATTTCTCCCTGGTCTTTGTTCCGCGGCGTGACCAAGAGATAGCCGCAGCGGCGGCGGGCGTCCCAGCGGAAGACCCAGTTTCGGTCGGGCAAGCGGGTTCGCAGATGCGGGGTTTTGTCCGCGGGCGCCTTGGGCAACGGGACTTCGATAAAGACCAGCGGAACGAGCTGGTGCTGATCTTCCTCGACTTTGCGCACCAGGCCGGCCAGGCGAGCATTAGGGCTCATCTCGGCGGCAAATTTGCCGGAGTTTACCTTTTCGTGAGGACTTTCCGGCAAGGTAATGACGATGGTGTTGCCGCGCACCTGGCGCGAAACCGGATCCTGGTACTCCTTGGCGGGAGAAGCCGGACGGGGCAGTTTCAGGGTGGGGTCGCCCCAGAGGGTGAAGGCCCAGGCGGCGCGCTGGCTGGCGCCGCCGAGCTTGGCCTGGGCGCCCAGCCGTTTCTCCTTGAGCAGGGCGAAGGCGAGCATGAAATTCTTGGCCTGGCGCAAGGCCCCGCCGAACGTTTGCCGGTCGTAGACCAGGGCATCGAAATAGGCAAGCGAAAAGGCGCCGCCGGAGGCGGAATAAGTCCGCGTCGAGGTGCCGATCACGCCGATCGCCCCTTTTTCAAGAAAAGGGCGCGCCTTCGCCTCGGTCAACGCCAGACAGCTTTGCAGAAAGATCAACGAGGGCTTGAGAGGTTCCGTCCAATCGTGGGCTTCATAATCCCGGAACAGGGTGCTGTAATGGCCTTCCCAGAGAAAAACCGTTTGCTCGGGAAGCAGCTTGCGGACCTTGTCGCCGCTCGCTTCGCTGCCGATCAGGGCGGTGGTGGCAAATCCGGCGTTGCGGAATTCCTGCACCGTGTTGCGCGACAGCGTTTCCAGAAAGGGCAAGCCGCCGCCGGGATTGCTGACGACCAGGACGCCGGGTTTGGTCTGGGCGGCCAGGAGGCGCGCGCGGGCCAGCATCAAGGCCGTTACCGCCGGATCGCGATGAAACAGCCGGCCCACCGCGAAGGAATACGGTTGGGTGTCCGGCGGGGTGAGCGGTTCCATTTCGATGAAGGCGTCCCGCCCCCCCTGGATGGGATTGGGCCGCCGTTCCATGGGCAGCGCTTTCAGGCTGCCCACCAGGATCACGGTTTCCAGCTTTTGCAATTCCGGCCGCCGGCCGGCTTGCTCCACCAAGGTTTTGACATTGGTGCCGGCATCGTTGGTCAAAAGCAGCAGGGCTTTTTTCTGATAGGCGATCCACGGCGCCAGCGTGGACATGCCGCCCCGGCCCGATCCGAGGTCGGCTGGATTGGCGACCACCAGGGTCTTCACATCCGCCTTGGAGAGACGGTATTGGAAGAAGGCCGAGGTGATGGCCGCGGTGTCGGCCAAGGAATGCACACGGGCCTTGGGGATTTTTTGACACCAGGCCAGGGCCGGGCCGACCGCGAACAGGAAGCCTGCGGTTTTCAAATTCCGGCGAATCTGGTCGGCATTGTTTTCCCGCAGCACAAACAAAGGAGCGCGAATCGCGCCGGCCAGATGGGCCGCCTGGAGAAGCAGTCGCCGGGGCTCCGCCGGACACACCACGGCCCGCGTGAACGGCTTGGCGGTTTCCGGGGAAGATTTCAGGGACAAGGGCGAAACCCGGGTAGGTTGAAAGGCCTGCAAGAACGCTTTATTGGCCGCCGCGAATTCTTCCGAGTCCCACAACACCACTCCGGGAAACCGGCACGCCGCGGTGTTGGCCAGCAGAGCGATCTGTTCCTCATCGGCCATTTTGCCCACGCGGAAGACGGCGCGGTCCGATTCCGGGCCGGGTGCGGTGGCGCGGGCCAGGCCGGCCGACACAAAACCCAGGCTGGACAGCATCAGCCAACGGAGCGTCCGGTGCACAAAAACCTCAAATGAAAGACACATGAGCGGCGGGGTTTATCCCCGCCGTCTGAGTTTCGGTTCCCGACGGCAGTTGAGATCTCCGCAAGGTGCGGAGATGTTGTAGGACGGGCTAGCCCGTCCGGAACGGCCTGGGAAGGCCGTCCTACTTTGCGTTCGACCGGCATTAGAAGGGATCGCGCCGCCGGATCACGAAGCGAAGGTTATTAGTGCGCGAAACGAAAAAAAGTTGCCAGAGGATTCCTGAATGAAAATAAACTGCGGAATTTGGAAAACGACGGCGAATCTAGTGAACCCTGGAGATTCGCGTTCCTGGTCCAAAATGGGTTGAAGGAATATGTGGAGGAGGACATTAGCGTTCTTGCCTGGCCGCCTGTAAGCGTCCGCCGGTAGGCGGCCGAAGCCATTCGGCTTTTTCCGATAGCGAACTGCCGCCTTCTCTGGCTCCGCAGCGCCCGGTACAATTTCTCCGGAACCAAGGACCCCCTCCATGCCCACGCTTACGGACCCCGAAGGCACTA
>CAZFGM010000358.1:0-7655 GCA_964518515.1 uncultured Alcaligenaceae bacterium
TCGTGGTGTGCATCACCGCCATCACGGCCCTGGGCACCAACGCCAACAAGACGTTTACCAGCGTCAGCAACACCATCAGCAGCACGTCGAGCTGATGAGCGACGAGTGTGGCGAGGGGAGGCGATTTCCTCAGCCCGCGCCCCTCAACCTTCGTCTCTCGTTTGCGTTCTTCGCCACAGGTCCGGTCGCTCGGGGCGGCGCGGATTGGCAGAACATAATAGGGTCGCCCAGCGACCCACGGTTTTTTCCGGAACACCAGGTTTTTCCGAAAGGATCACAGCGATGCGCAAGTTCGTGGAATCGGTCAAGAACTTCCTGCAAAAGGAAGACGGCCCGACGGCGGTCGAATACGCCGTCATGCTGGCCCTGATCATCGTGGTGTGCATCACCGCCATCACGGCCCTGGGCACCAACGCCAACAAGACGTTCACCAGCGTCAGCAACACCATCAGCAGCACGTCGAGCTAAGCGGGGCCGGAGAACGGACCAAGGCGAGCCGCGGGGCCGATATCGGTGTCGCGGCTCGCCCCATGTAGGGATTGCAGATTGCAGATTTGAAAGCCCGGCAACTCTGAAATCTGAAATCGTAACCGTTCAGGGTTTGTTACCCTGCTCCGGGAAAAAGGAAGAGAAAGAGTAAGATGAAGATTATGATTTGGAAGAGGATTAAGAGCAAGATAAAGAGTAGGATTATGATCAAAAAGCTTCGGTTGTCTTTATCTTGCTCTTGCTCTTAATCCTCTTCCTACTCCTAATCTTACTTTTACTCCTGCTCTTTTTCAGACCAGAAAAAAAACCACTGAACGTTTACGAATGGCAATCGGAAATCTGCAATCGGAATCTGAATTTGAGAGAGGATGCCCATGCGGATCGGGTTGGCCTACGGCCGGGACCACTGGGAGGGCGAGATTGCCCCCCGTCAGGTGGTCGCAGTGCGCCGCCAACCCGCCGCTCCGCCGCTGGCCGATCCGGCCGCGGCGGTGAGCTCGGCCCTGGAAAAACCGCTCGGCTTTCCCGCTCTCCGCCAGGCCTTGACGCCCGATGACCATATCGCCATCGTTGTCGATGAACAGCTTCCCCATCTGGCCCAACTGCTGATCCGGGTGGTGGAGCATTTGCGCCAGGCCCGCATCGTGCCGGGCGCCGTCACCCTCGTTTGTCCGCCGCCTTCGACCGGACAGCCCTGGCTGGAAGACCTTCCCGATTTCTGCGAAGACATGCATCTGGAAGTGCACGATCCGGCCGATCGCAAGAAGCTGAGTTATTTGGCCACGACCCGTCAAGGCCGGCGCGTGTATCTGAACCGCACGGTGGTCGATGCGGATCAGGTAGTGGTGCTGTCGGGCCGGGGTTACCATCCGGTGCTGGGCTATTCCGGGGCGGAAACGTCGCTGTATCCGGCCCTGAGCGACGAAGCCGCGCGCCGTGAAGCGGCCAGCAATATCAGCATGAAGCCGCCGGGCGCAGCGCTGTCCGGCCTGCGCCGCCAGGCTGCCGAAGTTGCCTGGCTGCTCGGCGTGCCCTTCCTGGTCCAGGTGATCGAAGGGGCCGAGGGCGCGATCCTGCACGTGCTCGGCGGTCCCGCCGAAACCAGCGGCGATGGGCAAAAGCTGCAGGACGCGCGCTGGCACGTCGAGGTGGCGCGGGCCGCCGACCTGGTCGTGGCGGGCATCGCCGGCGCCGCCGCCTCTTTCGCCGACCTGGCCCGCGCCCTCGGCTGCGCCGCCCGCGTGGTCCAACCGCACGGCCGCATCGTCCTGTTGGCCGCCGGCGCCCCTGACCTCGGCCAAGATGCCGAGCCGCTGCGCCAGGCGGAAACTCCCGAGGCCGTGCTCCACTACCTGCGCCAACATCCCTCCTTCGACATGGACGCTCCCTTTCAATGGGCCAGCGCTGCCCGCCAGGCCACGTTGTATCTCTTCAGCCAATTACCCGCCCAAACCGCCGAGGATTTGTTCACGGTCCCGATGGACCACGCCGGCCAGCTCCAACGCCTGCTCGAAGCCGCCGAAACGTGCCTGTTCCTTCCCGATGCTCACAAAACCATGGCCGTGGTCAAGGCGGGTTGAGAGGTGGAGTGGAATGGTTCCCCGCCGGGATCAACCCGGCGGCTCGTCGTCTCATACGGGTCTACGAAACCTGCAATTCCGGCCGAGTCTTGCGCAGAGCCGGCACGCGGAACAGGGCGCCGACGTCGTACCAGCCGTCGGCGGTGCGCTTGGCACGGACCAGCGTCGCCGGCACGGCGATAGACGGCGGGTGCAGCGTGTTGGGCAGGTCGATGAGCACTTCCGACGTTTCCAGTTCTTCGGGCAGATAGAAGCCCATGCCGCTGAGCGAAATGTCCTTCCCCTGGCACTGGATGGCGGCGCCCGGGTGGCCGGCTTTGTCCAGCGGACGAATGGTCACGGGATAGGGCCAGAGCAGGCGGTCACTGGAGCGTTTTTCCGCATTGATCAAGAGATAATTGCGCAGGCTGTCCAGGAGGGCGGGCCCCATGTCCTGGAGGAGCTGCCGGCCGCGTTTTTTGCGGCAGCGAAAGGCGCGAATTTCGACAACAACCTCAATGGGTGTGGCCGACATGGCATGGACGCGGCCGAGGCGGACCTGGACTTGCAGGCCCGGCTGCCGGCCAATCCACTGCCGCCAGAAATTCGTCGGCATGTCGATGTGGAAGATACAGCCCTGGACATCGTCGCGCCGCAGCTGGGCGTACCATTGCTTGGCGAACTCATCGAGCTTGAGCCGGGCCGAGCCGAGGGGCAGGCCGGCCTGGAATTGGTAATGCAGCACCTCGCCCCCTTCGTCCAGGACCGGAAGCGGGTTGTCATCGCGGGAGACTTCGCCGCCGGCGCCGACGACCAACTCGCGAATGATTTGATTCAGGTCGTCGGCCGGCGAATCCGCGGGGAGCAGCGCCGGCGCCGATCCCGACCGCGCCTCGGTCAGCAAGCTGGTGAAGCGATCGGGTTTTTCCTGGGCCTGCGCTTGGTCATCGGAGCCTTCCAGTGCCCGGACGAGGTCCATGCAGCTGGGGTAGCGTTTGGCCGGATCGGGGTCCAGGGCGCGGGCGATGACCTGGCGATCCAACTCCGGCAGCTTGTCCACCTGAAGTTGGCCCTGGCCGCGACCGCCGCCCCGGAGGGGATGAATGCCCGTCAGCATTTCGTTGTAAATCAGGGCCAGGCTGTATTGATCGCAATGGCGGCTGACCTGGCGGTCAAACAATTCCGGAGCGGCGTAGCGGGCATTGCGCGTGGCTATGGTATGTCCGCCGGGCAGCCACAACAAGTGGGCCAGGCCGAACTCGGCGATCTGGACCCGGCCATCGGCCAGGAGGACCAGGTTGCGCGGATTCAGTCCCAGGTGCTGTAGGGAATGCTGCTGGTACAGATAATCCAGGGCCTCGGCGGCGGTGCGCAGGTAATCCAAAAGCTCGCCGCGCATGATGCCGGGGAACTGGCGGGCCTGGCATTCGTGAGCACGGTCACGCAAAGTTGCCTTCACCAGGTCGGTAAGCAACACCACCCGGCCCGGATCCCAGTGGACCACCCCCGTCGGTACCAAGGCCGGGTGCAGCAAGGATTGCAGCCGCGTGACCGTTTCCTCCAGCAGGCCGCCGCGCGCCGAATAGCCGTAAATGATCTTGACCAGATGCAGGGTGCCGTCCGGGGCCGCCACTTTCCATTGATCCAGGAAGGGGTTGCTGCCGAGACATTCGACAAAGTCAAAGCCGGGCACCACCTCGGCGGGAAGCGGTGGTGTTTTTTTGCTGGTCCAGGTATCCGTCTGGGCGGACAGATTGCACAGGGTATCGGCCGGCCCGAAGCGCACCTGCCCGCCGAGGGTTTGCTGGTCCGCTGGCGACCTAGGAAGGGAAGCGGCCGGAACGACCAGGGGCTCGTGCACCAAAGCGCGCACGAATTCCCGGCACGACCCGAAGCGCTGCTCGGGTTCCTTGGCCAGGGCGCGGGCCAGGACCGCGCGATCGTGCTCCGCCAGCGGGCTCAAGTCCGGCGCCTGGGTGGTGTGCAACAGCAGCAATTGCCGCACATTCTTGCCGTCAAACGGCAGCCGGCCCGTCAGCATCTCTTGATAGACAATGGCCAGGCTGTACTGATCGCAATGCCGGCTCAATTTGCCGAGGAAGATTTCCGGTGACGCGTACAGCGGCGTGATAGCCCCTAGCTGGATGGCGCCTTCTCCCCCGGACAGACTGCTGACCAGACCGAAATCCGCCACCTTGATATGGTTACTGACCAGGAACAAATTGCGCGGCTTGACGTCCAGATGCTGGAGCTGGTACTGGATGTTCATCAAGTCCAGGACCTCGGCGGTCTCGAGCAAGTAACCCAGAAGCTCTTCGCGCGGAATGCCTTGCCGGCCCTGTGCCTGATGGCCTTGCAGCACCTGGTACAGGTTTTGGTCGGCCAGCTCGGTGACGATGACCAGCTCGCCGTCCACTTTTTCCACCCGGTCGATGGACAACAGGAACGGATGGCGAATGGCCTTGATGTGCTGAATGGCGCGCAATTCTTCTTCGGCGCGGGTATTGTCCGCTTCCAGGCCGCTGGGATCGCCGAAGACAAACTTGATGGCTTTGTAAATGCCGCCGGGCGCCTCGCACTTCCATACCTCGCCGAAACCGCCACACCCCAGGGGCTCGAGCAGCCGATAGCCGGGAAGGGGTTCGATCTTGGGTTCGCGCACGACGGGCATGGGGACGGCATCCACCGGAAATTAGGCAAATCGTAGTCCAATTCCAGCCTAGGTCATAATTGCCGCCCCGTCCAATCCCAGGCCGGGAACTTTGTGGTCCGTCAAGGATTTTTACCCATACAAAAATTGGCCTCGCCCCGTTGCAAGCAACTAATTGTGGATGCCCAACCTCTTTTGGTTGACGATTGGTTGTGATCTTTTTCACGCCTTTTGCAAGTCCTCCAATTGCAATGGCTTAGGAATTCCCTCCACGCTTCGGCTAGATGGCATTCCTCTTGCTCTCCGGTTAGAGACCGATTTCAACCCTTCCGGAGGAATTGCGCCATGACCGACATTTGTGTGGTGACCGAACCCTGTCACGATTGTAAGTACACCGATTGCGTGGTCGTTTGTCCGGTGGACTGCTTCTATCAGGACGAACACATGCTGTACATCGATCCGGACGAATGCATCGGCTGCGATGCCTGCATTCCGGAATGTCCGGTGGAGGCGATTTTTCGCCGGGAGGAAGTTCCCCAATCGTGGCACTCCTACATCCAGCTCAATGCGGAGCGCGTGAGGGCCCTGAAACCCCACGGCAACCTCACGCAAAAGCAAACTCCCCTGATCGGTTCCGGGTCGGCGAGCGGCCGGTGTAAACCGGCCGGTTAACACCGGCCGCTCGCCGAAACACTCTATTCTTTATGTCGCAATACTCTTCCCGCCAGCGTGCCGGTGAAGCGCCCCTGGTCGATGACCCGACGGCCGTTCACGAAAAGGTAAACCACGCCGGTGGGGTACTGGTGCGGACGATCGAAGGTCGCCTTGTCGCGGTAGGTCTTGGGATCGAAGACGACGACGTCGGCGAAATAGCCGGCCTTGAGATAGCCGCGCTGCGGCAGCTTGAGGATGTCGGCGGCCAGGCCGCTGGCGCTGCGAATGGCTTGCTCCAGCGAAATGAACTTGTCCTCGATGGCATAGCGGCCGATCTTGCGCGGGAAGGTGCCGTAGCTGCGCGGATGCGGCACCGTGTCGGCCGGCACCATGGCGCTGCCGTCCGAGGCGGTGGCCACGTAGTCTTCCTTCATGAACAGGCGGACTTCCTCTTCGTTCATGCTGAAATTGACGATCTGGGCGCCGCCCTGGCGCGTGATGTCCAGGGCAATGTCCAGCACGCTTTTCTTTTCCTTGTCGGCGATGGCGACCAGGTTCTTGCCCTGCCACTCCTTTTTGGGCGGAAAACTGGCGATGCGCAGGGCCTTGCCGCCCTCGCGGCCGTCCAGGTGATCCGCGATGGCCTTGATCATCTTCGGCCCGATGTCGGCGTCGTCGAGCCGGCGGATCATGTCCTTGACCGAGCCTTCGCGATACTTGGCCGGGATGAGCGTGGCGGTCAGCGACGTGCTGCTGGCGTGATAAGGGTACTGGTCGGCGGTGACCGGCACGCCATCCTTGCGCGCCCGGCGAATCAGAGCGATCACGTCGCCGGCCTTGCCCCAGGCCCGCCGGCCCGAAACTTTGATGTGCGAGATGTGCACGCGCAGCCCGGCCTTGCGCGCGATGGCGATGATCTCGTCGATGGCCGCCAGGACGCTGGTGCCCTCATCGCGAATGTGACTGGCGTAAAAGCCGCCATACCGGGCCACCACCTGGGCCAGGGCGATGAGCTCATCGGTTTTGGAGTAAGTGCCGGGATTGTAGATGAGGCCGGTGGCCAGGCCGAAAGCGCCGTCCTTCATGCCTTTTTCGACCAGGTCTTGCATGGCCTTGAGCTCCTGGGCCGTGGGGGCGCGGTTGGCGTTGCCCATGACCTGAAGGCGGACGGCATTGTGCGGCACCTGGTGGATGACGTTGCTGCCGATGCCGAGCTTTTCCATGGCCTGGAAGTAGGCCGCGCAATCGACCGGCCCGGCGCCGCAGTTGCCCGTGACGGCGGTGGTCACGCCCTGCATCAGGTAGTTGAGGTTGGGCGACGTTTCTTTCTTTTGCAAGGGATAATCGCTGTGCGTGTGCAAGTCGATGAAACCCGGGGCGATGATTAACCCCGTGGCGTCCAGAACGCGTGGCTTGCCCGCGACCTGAAACTTGCCAACCGCGACGATCTTGTCGTCCTTGATGGCCAGGTCGCCGACCTGTCCGGGCCGGCCGCTGCCATCGACCAGGGTGGCGTTCTGGAGGACGACGTCCGCTTCAATAAGAGGGGCGTCGGCGGGAAGGGTCAGAACCAACAAGAGCGTAAACGAATTCATAGGACAATATCCTATTGGAAGAGGAATTACGGAAAAACACCGTCGGCGATCAACTGTTCTCGTAAGACGAGCCGGTGAGGATCATTCATATTTAATACGTGGATGGTTGCGCGTCCAACCGGAGTAAGGCCGATGAGCAGAGGACCATCCCAAGAGAAGTGCCTGTGCCATTTTTGCCTTCGGGGATGGAATAACGGCACAATACGTTTGGTTTGGAAATCAATACCCGCCAGGTTTGGACCTTTGCTTAGATTGCACCGCTGGCACGCCCAGGCAAGATTGGACAGTTTATCGGAACCTCCGTGTTGCTTGGCAACGATGTGCTCGATTTGAAATTGAACCATGGCAGCGAAAACTTGGGGAAGGCCACAGTATTCGCAGCGGTTACCCGCGCGTATCTTGACTCGCTGGCGTAACTCCTGTTCCATCATCCGGCCTTGGTGCTGGCCAAGCGGGCCCGGGCCTTGGCTTGCATGATACTTATGAAATCGATGGCATCGACATACATTTGATATTCCGCTCGCTCTTCCGGAGTAAGAAGACCCTCGGTATTTTTGTCAGCCAACTCATCGAGACGGTTTTGGGTTTTGGCATCGGAACGCAAATCCACCAGTGCTTGGGCAGCCTGGGGAGTCAAACAGCGAATTACCGGATCGAAAAGCCGGTCCAGAAACGATTTCTTGAATTTGACTTTCATCTTCATTCCCT
>CAZFGM010000359.1:0-7655 GCA_964518515.1 uncultured Alcaligenaceae bacterium
CGCCGCCGCCCGTCCCTTGCAAGCGGCGGTCCAGCTCGTCCCCCAGTTCAACCAGCAGCGTGGACAAATCGCGGATGGCCACAATCTTCAGGTACGCGGCCAGCGCTTCGGACAGATGAGTCAAGAATGTTTCCGCGAGTCCTTCCGGAGGGCTTCCCGGCACAAAGAACAGACTGGGTTTTTCCTGAGGAACAAGCTGCGCTGCCAGGCTGCACGCCGCCGACGCCAGTACGTTAAAGGCGGCCTCGGCCTGCTGCCCGACCAAGAGCAGATTGGCGCTGGATTGTTTGCGAAAGACGGCCGCCGTCGGATCCTTGATGGCGATGGCCTCGCCCAGCCAGGCGGTCCAGACCGGGGGGGGAACCGCCGGCGGGCCATCGTTCAACCAGCGTTCGAGCAAGGGATTTTTGGGCAGCTCCGCCGGGGCCATGCCCTCGAACACGATCGGCGGCGGGGCGGGCATTCCGTTGCGCTCGCGGGCCAACTCGTGAATCCGCCGCAGATAATCGTCGCGGCGCTCGTCGGGCAGCCAGACCACCTGGAAGAGGTTGTTGCCTTCGAGCAAGCCGTTGGCGGCGTTGTAAATGGCCTCACCCGGCCGCGTCAGCAGCCGGGCGGCGGAATTGTCCTTGCTCAAAATCAGGTGGGCATCCGCCTCGCTGCATTGCAAGGCGATGCGGACGGCCATCTGATCGATAGTGCTGCGCGCCAGACTGTAGGCCCCGCCCAGCGTTTGCGAGCCCAGAAGGATGTGCATGCCGAACGCCCGGCCCTGGCGGACCAAGCGGTCCAGGAGCAAAGCCGCTTCCTGGGCGATCTTGTCATCCTCGACGAAGAATTCCTGAAACTCGTCCACGATCAGCACGATCCGCGGCATGGGCTCCCCGGCGAGCGGGGGGCGTAAGCCCCCTGATGACTCCGTCCTTGCCGGGGTATCGACATCAGGGGGCTGACGCCCCCCGCTCGCCGGAGGAGCCAGTTCCCGGAAGGCGTTCAGGTCGGTGACGCCGAGTTGGCGGAAGCGTTCGCCGCGCAGCTTGAGCTCGGCGTCGAGCCGCTGCAAGACGCTCAGGCCGAATTCGCGCTCGCTCTCGACGGCGATGACGCGGGCATGGGGCAAGGCGTGGCTGGCGTAGGTTTTGAATTCCACGCCCTTCTTGAAGTCGATCAGGTACAGCTCGACTTCGTCGGGACTATATTGCAGGGCGAGTTGGGTGATGAGGGCGTGCAAGAGGGTGGACTTGCCGGAGCCGGTCTTGCCGGCGACCAGAGCATGCTGGGCGGTCCCCTGGCCCAGGGACAAAAATTGCCGCTGCAAGGCGCCGGCCCGGCCCAGGGCCACGGACAACCCCGCCCGGCTGTCGCCGGTCCACCAGGCCTCCGGCGGCGGAGCGACGAACTCGAACGGCACCTCCACCCGACTGGCCCGCTTGGCCTCTTCGCCGATAACGTGCATCAGCCGCGTGCACAACTCCGCGGCGGGCGGCTTATCCACGGTCAACGGATAGCCGGCAAAATCCACATCGTTCCACAAGAATTTCTGGTCCCGCCAGATCAACGTCAAGCAGGCGCGTTCAAGGTCGGCCAGGGAAAATCCCTGGGGCAAGGCCTGGCGCGTATCGAGACTGATGAGGGTATAGATGCCGCAGCGGGCGCCGCTGGCCGCCAGGCTGAGGAGGCGGCGGGCCGACGCGGGGCTGAAATTGTGCGGGAAATTGGCGACCACCAGCAGGCGGTACGGCTCGGCGACCTCGCCGGCCTGGACGTTGTATTCTTCCAGCGTCTGGAACTGGTTGCGCAAGTATTTTTGCAGAACGTTTTCCATGTGTTCGGTCAGGTCGGCCAGGCGCTCGTCGATGTGGGCCGGCTCGGTCCAGATGCGGCTGGTGACGAGCAGCTCGTCGTGATCGGCCAGGTGCATGAAGGCGGCGAACGGCTCGCCCCGGCCCAGCGGATCGAGGATGGTGAAGCGCCCTTTGCCCGGGGGCAGGGCCGTCAGGAAGCGGAGCATGACCGCTTGCAGGGCCGCCGCGGCGGGGCCCCGACCCTCTTCGCCGGCTTCCACCAGCAGCGAAGCCCGCTCGGGAAAGGCCAGCAAGGCCGGAAAGTTCAGGTCGCCCAGGCTCAACCGCGTTAATTGGGCGTCTTGGGGAATGCCGTGCGGAATGCGCTCGGGTTTCAGGTCCAGCTCGCCGAAGCGAATGCCAAGGGGAACGCAGGCCGGCGGTTGCCAGTTCTCCCAGGTCGGGTCGGTCCAGGGCGGAAACCTCGGGTGGCATTGCTGGTCCACTTCCCCAGCGACCTGGACAAAGCGGTCGCAGGCCTGTTTCCAGGCCTCGGCCAGGCGGGTCCAGTCGTTGGCGTGCTTACGGTTGATGCCGTCGCGGAGCCGGCCGAATTTCTCGTTGAGCAGGCCCAGCTCTTCCTCGTAACGGGCGGTGAGGTCGGCGATGTGCAGTTGCTGAAGCGTTTCCGCCTGATGAAGTTCGGCGGAGCGGTAGTTTTCCAGCTCGGCCAGGCGCGGCGGATAAGTTTGTTCGGCGCGGGCCAGCTCGTCGTCGCGTTGCCGGGTGACTTCCTTGAGCAGGTCGCGGCAGCGGCGAAAGGCCTGCTTTAAAGCTTCCTGATTGGTTTTCTTGCTGGCGGCCCGCTGCTCCTTGTAAGTGGCGCGGGCGATATCAAGGCAGCGCTTGCGCAGGGCCCGGGCGTCGGCCAGGGTCTGGCACAGCGGCTGGAACAGGGCCGCCGCCTGCCGCCGGCCGGCGTGTTTCAACCAGGCGTGCCCCAGCACAAAAGCCACCACCGCTGATGCCGAGCTGCCCAGCACCCAGTAATGCCAGGCCGGGAAAAAAACCGCCGGCGCCGTGGCCAGCGCCCAGGCCAGCAGGGAAAGAAAGGTGAAGCGCTGCCCCTTGAGGAATTTCGGCACCTTCAGGGCTTGCAAAGCCGCCAGCCGGTTGCCGGCTTCGAGGGAGCATTTCTGCAGTGCCTTGAAGGGATCTTCGTCCCCCTCGGCCTGAGGCTCGACGGTGACCGGGATCAGGTCCGCCATTTTCCAATCAATCAGCAAGCGAAAGGCCTGCTGATGCGTTTCCTTGACCTTGGCCAGGGTCCCTTCGATTTTGGTCTGGGTCGTGGCGAGCTGTTCCTTGGCCGCCTTCTTGTCGGAATCGTAGATGGTCGAGATAGTCCAGCGGGTTTCCTTGAACTCCGTTTCGATCTTTTCTTTGGCCAGGGAATACAGGTAGCTGGCTTTATGGGTGACACCGGAATATTCCTGGCTGGCGGCGTGATGTTCGGCCTCGAACTGCAAGGTGACGCGTTCCTTGGTTTCCTGGAATTTGCGATCGGCGCCGGCCTGGGCATGCTGGAACTGGTGGTGCAGGCGTTCGGATAGCTGGTGGTATTCCTTCTCCACCGCTTCGGTGCCGGCGCGAAAGGCCGCCGCGGTTTCCACCTCGGCGCGAGCCCGCGCCGCCGCCTGCTCGGTCAGCTCGCGCAGGGCCGTGCGTTGCCGTTCGCTCCAGGGAAGGTTGGTCATGGCCGGTTCAACTGCATTCGTGCCGGGCGCGGACGAGAACCTGGCTCAAGCGGTCGATAGCCGCCAAAGCCGACCGCGTCCGCTGCGCCAGCGGGTCGTAGAAATGCTCCGCAAAATCCAGGCGGATCGCGTCTTGCCAGTGGTCCGCGGTTTCCTCCCAGCGCTCTCCCAGCGTCTTGGAAGCGGAATAAAGCTGCGCGCGACCGGTATCCAAGCTCACGGTT
This sequence comes from uncultured Alcaligenaceae bacterium, assembly GCA_964518515.1. Classification (GTDB taxonomy): domain Bacteria; phylum Planctomycetota; class Planctomycetia; order Gemmatales; family Gemmataceae; genus CAZFGM01. The sequence goes on from CAZFGM010000359.1 coordinate 3,766, forward strand.
AATTCCTCCACGGGCTTCCGGTTCCCATCCAAGACAAGACTTGGTTACCTTTTGCCTTTATTAAATCATAACAGCGGGCGGCATACCAGGAGCGTCCAAAACAAATTCCCGTTTCGCGGGGAGCCGGAGGCGACTGGTCGCCTCCGGCTCCCCGCGAAACACCGATTTTCGGGAATAAAACCTCTTCGCCCAACTCATATCTTTCAGGGCGGAGGCTTGTTCCTGGAAAAAATCTGATTTTTTCCGTTGCATGGGGATGGAATTCGACCACAATGGAATTGAAGCTGGAGGAAGCGGATCTGACCTTTCTCGCCGTTGCCGTTCCAGCCGAGTTGGTGCCTTTCGGAATCGTCAGTCTTTTCGCGGAAGAGTTCCGGAGCTTTCAAGGGAGGACCACGCATGGCAAACCCAAAACAAGGCAAGGGCCCCTGGTCGCCGGTAGGCTATCGGGTGGTGCAAATGAGCGCCGAGACCACGGCGCCCCGGCCAGCGCAACCCCCACCGCTGCCGCCGCCGCTACGCATCGCCAAACCGCGGCCGCCGACCCGGCGCAAAAAACCACCGCTGGTTTACTGGACCCCCATCGTGGGAGCGAGTCTTTTCATGCTGGCGTTCCTCGTCACGGTGGTCGTGGCCGCCAGATCCGGTCCGGCTTCGCCGGCCGAGGAAAATCCGGGGCCGGTGGCGAAAAAGATCATCCCCGTCGATTTACCGCCGGAAGGGGACATCGTCCCCGAACCCCAGGACCCGGTGGAAATCCCCGAGGCGCCTGTTCCGGAACTGGCGCCCGCGGAACCTCCCGTGCCGCCCGCACCGCCCGACCTTCCACCCGTCCAGGCTGAGGCGCCGCCGATTCCGCCAGAAACCAACCTGGTGAAAGACATTCCCCCGCCAGATCGTGGACAGGAAAAAGTTTGCCAAGAACCGGTCGTCCCTGTTCCGGAAAAGGAACAACTGCGTCCCGGACGCGAGACCTTCGGCACCCAGGTCGAATTCGTGCGCAATCCCGATGCGGCCAACGACCTTGCCCGCAAGGAAAAGAAACTGGCCTTCTTGCTCCACGTCTCCGGCAACTTCGAAGACGCCGAGTTCACCTGAAACAACGCCGAAGCGCTCCGTGTGAACGCTCTGGCCAATGCCAACGTCGGCAAGTATCTCAACACCCATTTCGTGGCCGCCTTCCAGAAGGTCGCCACCTTCCAGATCGCCGGCGGTCAGAAACAAGGCGGCAACGTCGCCAGCTATTTCTGCACCCCCGAGGGCTACGTCCTGCACGCCGTCGCCGGGCCGGTGGACGGCGACACGTTTCTCCGCGAAGCCCGCTGGGCCAATGAAACCTACCACCTGGCCCGACTGGAAAATAACCGCACCTTGATCCATCTGCGCATGTTCTTCCGCAAGGCCCACCTGGACCGCTTGCAGCAGGAACAGGGTTTTCCTGCCGGCCAGATCAACCGCATCCAGGCGCCGCCCGTTATCACGCCCGCCACCCTGGGCAAAGTGCTCGACCAGCATGCGAATCGCGGCCTGAACAATCAGGGCAAGGTACACCTGCTGCTGGCCGTCGCCCCGCTGCCGCGCCTCGATCAGGTGTACCGCGTTGTATTCGTCAAGATTCTGAATGAAAAAATTTCGACGCAGCCGGTGAAGGTGGCCGGACGGTGATGCGAGCCAAGCCCGCAGGCGAGTCTTCGAGCCTGCGCGGGGCAACCCGCGCAGGCTCAAAGCTTTTCTGGACGCGGCCCCTGCCAAGGCAAGGCTGACATTTCTCAAGACGGACCGTACAATAAAACAACCAGTAAGTGGGCTTTGCAATGAATTGGTAGGTCAGGCTTTCCAGCCTGACCCAGAGCGCCCAATCAACTTGGGCAACCAGGGTCAGCCTGGAAAGGCTGACCTACGATTGCGTGGCAAAGCCCAGTAAGTGAGAGGATTTTGCCATGGATTCCAGTATTGTCGATCGCGGGCGGGGGCCGCAAATCGCCGGCACTCGGATCACTGTCTTCCACATCATGGACTACCTCAAATTAGGTTGGCATTACCCGGCCATTGCCGCCTGGTTGCGCATTTCCTCAAGTCAGGTGCTGGCGGCGGTAAAGTACATCCAAGAGCACCGGGAGGAACTGCAACCCGAGTATGAAGCCATTTTGGAGCGCGAGGCCCGTGGCAATCCGCCGGAAGTCAAGGCTAAGCTGGCCACCTCGCACGCCAAGTTGCAGGCCCTCGTGGCCAAAATTCGCCGCGATGGTTCTCTGGAGGCCAAGCATGCGGGGAATCCTGGCCGACAACAGTAATCTAGGTCACGTTGCAATTTTGCTCCACCGGCTGCAGAGTGCATCGTGGCGCGAAATCTGGTCAAGCCTAAATTTGCTGCAGCTGACCTTCACCGATTTGGGCCTTGCTCCGGATGCACCAGATTCATTGCTTTGGCAGGTATGTCAACAACAGCAAGTCATCCTGATCACGATCAATCGTAACGCTCGCGGACCAGATTCCCTCGAAGCGACTATCCGAGCCGATTGTCTTCCCGTTCTGACCCTGGCCAACCCGGACCGCATTCTTCACGACAGGGACTACGTAGAAAGAGTTGTCCAGCGCTTGCTCGAATTCCTTATCGATATCGATAGCTACCGCGGCGCGGGCCGGCTTTATTTGCCCTGAAAGGGGAAATCATGGTTTACTTTTCCTGTTGTCCTTGCGGCGACGAGATGGCCAATCACGTAGAGTTACTACCCAGGAGGTGGCGATCATGACCGCGAAGCTTCCGCTATTTCCGACCACGGTGGTGGGCAGTTTGCCCCGGCCGCAATTCGTCAAGGACCTCTTGGCCGCCGGCTCGCGCACCGGCAAGCACGATGCTGACTGGGAACGGCGCATGAATCATGCCGTCCGCTACGCCATCGCCATGCAGGAACAAGCGGGCATCGACATCCTTTCCGACGGCGAGTGGCGGCGCGAGACCTACGTGGACGTGATCGCCGAGATCATGAATGGCTTTCAGTGGGTGAAGCGCGACGTCTTCGCCTATCACCAGGTGGTCAGCGGCCCGATGACGCCGCGCCGCCCCGGCGTGGTGGCCGAGGAAGCCCGCTTCTTAAAGGAGAACACCGACCGCCGCGTCAAGGTGTGTCTGCCGTCCCCCTACCTGATCGGCCAGCGGATGTGGGTGCCGGAGCATTCCCAGGCGGCCTACGCCACGCGCGAAGCGTTTTGCGAGGCCCTGGTGCCGGTGCTGCGGAACGAGTTGCTGGCCATCCGCGACGTGGGCGTGGACGTGATCCAGCTCGATGAGCCGCACCTGGGCGTGCTGGTGGACCCCGACGTGCGCGCCAAGTTTGCCGATCCCGAAGGAGAGATGCGCCGGGCGGTGGATTGGATCAACCAGATCGTGACCGGCGTGACAGGAGTGACCCTGGCCGTTCATATCTGCCGGCGCAACTGGGGACGGCGCGGCTGGGGCGCCGCCGGCGGCTACGAAGCCATCTTGCCTCACCTCAAGCGCCTCCAGGTCCAGCAGCTCCTCCTGGAATTCAGCATCCCCGTGGCCGGCGACGTGGCCGTGCTCCGCGACCTACCCGAAACCGTGCACGTCGGCCTGGGCTGCGTGGACGTTCGCTTTCCCGAGATCGACCCGCCGGAGCGCATCGCCGAGCGCGTCGAGAAGGCCCTGGCCCACGTTTCGCCCGAGCGGCTCACCCTCAATCCGGACTGCGGCTTTGCCCCGGGCAAGGATCACGAGATCCCCCTGGAGGAAGCGTACGCCAAGCTGAAAAACCTGGGTCAGGCTGCACGCCAGTTACGTGAGCGGCATGGGTGAACCTGCCGGTTTTCAAGGCTGTCCTGACAAGGTACAATGAAGCGGACGCCCCCGTAGCTCAGCGGATAGAGCA
>CAZFGM010000360.1:0-7645 GCA_964518515.1 uncultured Alcaligenaceae bacterium
TAGAGCGTATTTTCCGAGCCGGAAGCGTGAGCGACGGTTGGGTTGCTCCGTCGCTCACGCTTCCGGCTCGGACAGAATGGCTCCGCGCAGAAATGGTTTTGCATCCCTTCACCTTCTCGGGCTGGAAAACTCCTTTCGTATTGATACACTCAACAACTCAGTTTTCCTAGCGAATTCCTCGGGAGTCCCTCGCCATGGCTGCGCCAGGCGCCTTGCCGTTCGAAAAAGACATCACCGAGATGGAAGAGCTGCTCACCCGGCTGGAAGCCGGCGGCGGCGGGGAAGTCGGCAGCGGCGAGGAAATCCGCCGCATGCGCCGAGAGTTGACCAACCTGATTCGCAAGGTCTATAGCAACCTCTCCGCCTGGGATACGGTCCTGGTCTCGCGGCACAAGGACCGGCCGCAAACCCTCGATTACATCGACATGATTTTCGATGAATTCGTCGAGCTGCACGGCGACCGGGCCATAGGCGACGACCGGGCCATTCGCACCGGCTTTGCCCGCCTGGGCGACCACCGCATCCTGCTCATCGGCCAGCAAAAAGGCCATACCCTCAAGGAACGCAACGAATGCCTGTACGGCTGTGCCCATCCGGAGGGCTATCGCAAGGCCTTGAACAGGATGCGGCTGGCGGCCAAGTTTCGCCTGCCCATCATTTGCCTGATCGACACGCCCGGCGCTTATCCCGGCATCGGCGCCGAGGAGCGCGGCCAGGCCCAGCTCATCGCCGTCAACCTCCTGGAAATGTCGCGCCTGGCCACACCCATCCTCTGCGTCATCATCGGGGAAGGGGGGTCCGGCGGCGCCCTGGGCATCGGCATCGGCGACCGGGTCAGCATGCTCGAATTCGCCTACTACTCCGTGATCAGCCCGGAAGGTTGCGCCGGCATCCTGTGGAAGACCGCCACCGATGAAACCAAGCCCTTGGCCGCCAGCGCCCTCAAACTCACCGCCCGCGACCTGTTTAACCTGGGCGTCATCGACCACATCATTCCCGAGCCCCTGGGCGGCGCCCACCGCGACCCGCGCGGCATGGGCAATACCCTGAAAGCCTACCTGCTGCGTTATCTGCGGGAACTGAAACAACTGCCCCTGGAAGAACTGCTGGAGCAGCGCTACCAGAAGTTTCGCCGCATGGGAGTCTATGAGGAAGTCTCGTAGGTGTCGGCCATTTCGGCGTCGAGTTAAACATAAGATCTATTATCGGACGTTGTCCTTTTCCAGCGGGAATCGCCGGCAACTCGGATGCCAAAATTTGGACCCTCGAACAACGTCCGATAATGGCTGTTATGTTTAATTATCCCTTGTTTTTTCCAGGCGATTTCCCTTCGTCCACTCACGGCGGTTTCTCGATCTGGCCGGACAAGCGGGCGGCATGGGATTGAGTTTGCCAGCCCATCGCCGCCCCGTCCCTCCGAAACTCTGCTGTTCGGTAGGGTGGCCTCGTAGTCCGTTCGTCGCGACCGGAAAGTGAAAGAAGAATGGAAAAGTCACCCCGCCAATTCGTCTCGTGATTGGCAATTGGCATTTGGCAATTGGCATTTGGCAATGTTTTCTTTCCGGCCAAAATTGCTTCCCCGACATTCACGACCTAGATTTGAAGGGGACTCCCCTACCCCAGTCCCCAATGGGGGTAGGATTATCGCGTCCTGGGAAAGACCATGAACGCCATCGCCGCGAACGCCAGCACCTTGTATTTAGGAAAATACGAAGCCCAGCGCCTACTGGGGGAAGGCGGCATGGGCAAGGTCTTCCTGGGGCGGCGGCTCGAGGATGGGCATCCGGTCGTCATCAAGGTCATGCACGATCACATCGCCGCCGACCCGCGCGTGCGCCAGAGCTTTGCCCGGGAAATGGATCTCATGACCCGCTTCCGGCATCCGTATGCCGTGACCCTGTTCGAAGCGTCGCTCGATCCGCCTCCCTGCATCGTCATGGAATACGTGCCAGGGGATACGCTTGAGGCGCTGCTGCACAAGCACGGGCGGATGCAGCCGGCGCGGATGGGGCGCATCCTGGGCCAACTATGCCTGGCGCTGTACGCCGCCCATGGCATGGGCATCCTTCACCGTGATTTAACGCCCGCCAACCTGATGGTCAGCGATCCGGGCCCGCGCGAAAAAATCAAGGTCATGGATTTCGGTCTCGCGCGCCTGGGAGAAGGGATTTACATCCCGCTGGAGAAATTGACGGGCAACGGCAACAGCATCGGCGGCGGCACGCCGGATTACGTCTGCCCCGAGCAACTGCGGGCCGATGCCGTGGACGGCCGCGGCGACTTGTACAGCGTCGGCGTCCTGCTCTTCAAAGCCCTGACCGGCCGGCTGCCGTTCGAAAGCGCCGGCACCACGGAAGAAATTCTTGCCGCCCATCTGCACCAGGCCCCGCCGCGCTTCGCCCAGGTCGGCGTTCACGACGTGCCGCCCGCCGTCGAAGCCGTCGTTCAGACCTTGTTGTGCAAATATCCCGCCGAGCGCCCAGCCGACGCCAAGGACCTGGCCGAGCGCTTCGGCCAGGCCCTGGGCCAGTCGATCGCCGCCCCGTCGGCTTTTATCGTCCCGACTCCCCAGTCCGTATCGGCGCCGGCGGTCAATTCCCACATCATCGACCGGTTGGAAGCCTGGATGCCGGAACAGATCGCCGTGGTGAAATTGCGCGGCTTCGTGCACGAGGTGGGCGGCGAGATCACCGCCAGCGAGCCGGGCCTCATTCGCGTGCAATTGCCCGATCCGCGCACCCCCCCTGCCCCGCAAGCCAAAAGCTTCCTCGGCTTTCTCGGCTTCGGCCGCAAAACCCTGACCAATCCGATTTTTCTGCACCTGGAGCTGCACCTGGCGAAAAAACAGGTCGGCCCAAAGAACCTGCTGGAAATCACCGTCGTCTTGTGTCCGGAAAAAGACAAGAGCCGGCAAGAAGAGCAAATGCGCCGCGAATTCAGCCAGCGCCTTTGTCGCGAGCTACGCGCTTTCGTCATGAGTGGCCGCTAGGACAAATTCGACATCGGAAATCCGAAACAAATTCTAAATCCCCGGCTGCTTGCAAATTCTGGTCGCGGAAAAATAATACAACATCAATTCCTGGAACCATGACCCGGACAAGATAAAATTGAGTAGGATGGCTGGTCTCGGGTTGATCCATCGGCAATGGACCGAAGATTTCGTAGCAGGTTCAGTCCGCCTGAGGTGCCTATACCAACGGCGGGGCAAGCAAATTCTGAAGTTTACTGTGCAATTGGAGGTATTGCAGGACAAGGATTGGCACGCCGTCGTTCGCTATGATAACGCCCACGGCTTTTGTCACCGGGATACGATTCATGCGGACGGCACTCAAGACAAAACCGCTGTGTTTGTAGGAGATATCAACGCAACCTTCACTTACGCCATCGAGGATCTAAAGGCGAATTGGTCGGCGTATCACGCCCGTTATCTCCAGGAGATCAAGCCATGATCGATCCCCATGAGTTCGCCCAAAAGCAACTGGAGCTCACTGCTGAGTTCGGGAAGTACGTCATAGACCACCCGGAGGTGGACGAGGTACTGCCGCCGGAGTCGCATCTTTACTTCGAGGTTGCCGGCGAAGAGGAGTTCAACCGCTACAGTCGGCAGCTGGCCGAGAAACAGCTCCGCGAAGAAGGCCGGCCGCTCGTGTGCGTCAAGATTAAAGGTCTGGCCCCGCTCCAGCGCTCCCGCCTCATTGATCCGATCATCGAACCTGCCGCCGCTGTGGCTTGATTGCTCACCTCCACGTCCAGCGGGTATCATGATCGAAGCATAATAGAATATTTTAGTTTGCCGACCACCCGCGCCGGCCAACCCTTTCTTGCATAGCGCTGTCGCAGGGGTTATCCTCACTCCCATGAGTGAGGTGACGCGCATTTTGTCCGCCATCGAGCACGGCGATGCACACGCCGCCGCGCAGTTGCTGCCGTTCGTCTATGACGAATTGCGCCGGCTGGCCGCCCACAAACTGGCCCAGGAAAAACCGGGCCAGACCCTGCAGGCTACCGCCCTGGTCCATGAAGCATACCTGCGGCTGGTAGCACCAGCGAGCGGCGCGGCGTCCGCCCGTCGGGACCCGCACTGGGACAGTCGCGGCCACTTCTTCGCCGCCGCCGCCGAGGCCATGCGCCGCATCCTGGTCGAAAGCGCACGCCGCAAAAAACGCGGGCGTCACGGCGGCGAATTGCATAAACAGCCGCTCGACGGCAATGAGCCGGCCATCGCCTGCCCCGTGGAGGCGATTGATCTGCTCGCCCTGAATGAAGCCCTCGATCGCCTGGAAGCCGCTTTTCCGCGTCGAGCCCAGCTGGTGAAACTCCGCTATTTCGTCGGCTTCACTCTGCCGGAAGTCGCCGAATTGCTCCGCATCTCGCAATCCACCGCCGAGGCCGACTGGACCTATGCCAAGGCCTGGCTGAAGCGGGAGATGGAGAAATCCTGATAGTATTTTTCCTAATCTGTATGCAACCTACGGAGAAAAAATTCGAAATCCGAATATCGAAATTCGAAAACAAATCCGAAATTCGAATATCGAAATTCGAAAGGCTGAGTTTTGGATTTCGGATTTTGATATTCGAATTTGTTTCGGATTTGCGGCTCGGCCGCTCTCGCCTCACCTGGACGGATTGGAAATTCGTCCTACGGAGGAGATGGAAACAAATCCTGAAAAACCGTCGGGGGTTTTGTCTCCGGACGGCGCATTGAAGCTGGGGAGGAAACATCCCGTGAACGAGAGCCAAGTCTTCACCAATGCCTTGAAGCATGCCGTCCCGGCCGAGCGGGCCGTCTACCTTGACGAGGTCTGCGCCGGTAATTCCCAGCTGCGCGCCGAAGTGGAAGCCTTGCTGCAAGCCCACGCCAGCGACCCCGGCTTCCTGGAACCCGTAGGCAGGAGGCCGGCGGCCGAAGGCAGCCCCCCTGCCCTGCCTACGGCCGATTGCCCCCTGCCTGCTGGGGCGGAAGGCCCCGGCATGCTCATCGCCGGCCGCTACAAGCTGCTGGAGGAAATCGGCGCGGGCGGCATGGGCACCGTGTGGCTGGCCCAGCAGACCCAACCGGTCAAACGCTTGGTGGCCGTCAAGCTGATCAAGCCCGGCATGGACTCGAAGCAGGTGCTGGCCCGCTTCGAGGCCGAGCGGCAAGCCCTCGCCCTGATGGATCATCCCAACATCGCCAAGATTCTCGATGGAGGGGCGTGGGACGAGGGGCGAGGGACGAGACAGAGGGGCGAGGGCGAGGGACGAGGGGCGAGTCAAGACCCGTCGCCCCAGGCCAATCATCCCTCACCCCTGGCCTTTCGCCCCTCGCCCCTCGCCTCTCGCCCCTATTTCGTCATGGAGCTGGTCAAGGGCGTGCCGATCACGAAGTATTGCGACGAGCAACGCCTCACCCCCCGTCAACGGCTGGAATTGTTCGTCCCGCTCTGCCAGGCGGTGCAGCACGCTCACCAGAAGGGAATCATCCACCGGGACCTCAAACCGTCCAACGTCATGGTTACGCTGCACGACGGCGTGCCCGTGGTGAAGGTGATTGATTTCGGCATCGCCAAGGCGACCGGTGGTCAGCTCACCGACAAGACGCTGTTCACCGGCTTCGCTCAAATGATCGGCACGCCGATGTACATGTCGCCGGAGCAGGCGAGCCTGAGCAATCTGGATGTCGATACCCGCAGCGACATCTATTCGCTGGGCGTGCTCTTGTACGAACTTTTGACCGGCACGACGCCGTTTGACAAGGAGCGTTTCCAGCAGGCCGACTACGACGAGATTCGCCGCATCATCCGCGAGGAGGAGCCGCCCAAGCCGAGCACACGGCTCAGCGAACTCAGTAGCCCGCACGCTCCGCGTGCGGAGCCCGGGTCCGGCACGCGGAGCGTGCCGACTACTTTGGCCTCCGTTGCCGCGCAGCGGCAGAGCGATCCGAAGCAGCTCAGCCGGCTATTCCGCGGCGAGCTGGACTGGATCATCATGACGTGCCTGGACAAGGAACGCAATCGCCGCTACGAGACCGCCAGCGGACTGGCGCGCGACATCGAGTGCTTCTTGCATGACGAGCCGGTGCAGGCCTGCCCGCCGTCGATGGCCTACAGGTTGCGGAAATTTGTGCGCCGAAATAAGCGGGCCCTGGCTACCGCCGGAGTAGTGGTCTTGGCGGTCTTGCTGGCGGTGGGCGCCCTCGGCTGGGCAGTGCGGGACCGGGAAGCACGAGAACGGGACGCGGCGCGGGATCAGCAGGCGCGGCAAGCGGCCATCGAGCAGGAAGTCAACCTGGCCCTGCACAAGGCCGAAGAGCTGCGCAGCGCAGGGAAGTGGGCGGAAGCGCGCGGAGCGATCGAGCGCGCCCATGCGCTGCTGGCCAGCAGCCAGGGCGGCACCCCGCTGCGCAAGCGCGCCGAAAGCCTGTCAGCGGACCTGGAAATGGCCGCGGTACTCGAAGGCCTTTACTTCGGCATGAGCGACATGCATGATGAGCGTTCTTACCTCAATCGTACGCTGTTCGATCGCGCTTTCGCCAAGGCCTTCCGCGATTACATCATGGACGTGCAAACGCTTTCGCCACAGGAGGCGGCGGAACGAATCCGGGGCCGAGCGATCCGTGTCCAGTTAGCAGCGGCCCTGGACTTCTGGGCCATGGTGCGCAAGCTTGAAATGAAGGCGGAAGACCAGAGCTGGAAACATTTGCTGGCCATCTCCCGTATTGCGGATGCCGATGCCCTGCGCAATCAGATGCGCGACGCCCTGGAAAAGGGGGACCATGGAGTCCTGACCGAGCTGGCTGCTCGCGACGAGGCCGCCACGTGGCCGGTTTCGACCCTGAATCTTCTCGGCAATCTCCTGCTCAAGGCCCGCGCCTTTGAGGAAGCGGCGATCTTTCTGAGCCAGGCACAGCGGCAGCATCCGGGTGACCTCGAGATCAACACCAACCTGGGGCACGGTCTTGCGAATACCAATCCGCCTCAGCTCGACGAAGCCCTCCGTTTCGCCACCGCCGCCGTTGCCCTGCGTCCGAGCCCCGGCACGTATCTGAACCTGGGCGTGCTCTTTCGCAAGAAGGGCCTCGGCAAAGCCGCCATGGACGCTTACCAGCAAGCTCTCCGTTTCAAGCCGGATTTCGCCCTGGCTCACAACAACATCGGCAACGTGTGGGTAGACAAGAAGGAACCGGACCGAGCCGTTGCTGCCTACAAGGAGGCCATCCGGCTCCAGCCCGACCACGCCCAGTTCCACTTGAACCTGGGTTGTGTCCTGGCAGATCAGGGATTTCGGGACGATGCTGCCGCCGCATTTCGCCGGACCATCGAACTGGATCCTCACGACGCGAAGCCGCACTACAACCTCGGCCTCGGGTGTAATGCCAGAGGAGATCTCGAGGCGGCCATTGGCCATTTCCTCCAAGCCATCACCCTGGACCCCATGGACGCCGATGCCCACTGCAATCTCGCCATCAACTTGAAAAAAGTCAAAGGCGATCTGGAGGGAGCGATCAAGCACTATCGCCTGGCGATTGCCGTGAGACCCAAAGACTCGCGACTGCACTACAATCTGGCCATCGCCTTGAAAGCCAAGGGCGACCGGGAGGGGGCCATCGCCGAATACCGCCTGGCCATACGCTTGGATCCCACGGATACGGAATCCCTCCTCAACC
>CAZFGM010000361.1:0-7618 GCA_964518515.1 uncultured Alcaligenaceae bacterium
ACGTGGCGTGCTTTCATCCCGGCAATACTCCCTTGCCCTTAAAAACCAGCAAGCGATTCAAGTTACTGTTTGTGGGGGGCACGATTTTCCGCAAAGGGATCGATGTCCTGCTCGACGCCTACGCCCAGGCATTTCGCCGCAGCGACGATGTCTGTCTGGTAATCAAGGACATGGGAGTCGGCACCTTCTACCGCGGCCAGACGGCGGAAGAACGGATTGCCCAGCTGCAAGCCCAGCCGGAGGCCCCGGAGATCGAGTATTTCGACAGGGCGCTTACCCAGGGAGAACTGGCCAGCCTTTATTGTGCCTGTGATTGCCTGGTGCATCCTTACCGGGGGGAGGGATTTGGCTTGCCCATCGCCGAAGCCATGGCCAGCGGGCTGGGGGTCGTCGTGACCGGAGCGGGCGCGGCGGTGGATTTTTGCAACGAGGACATGGCCTACTTGATTCCCGCCAGCAAGCGGTTTTTTTCCAAGAAGCAAGTCGGCGACCTGGAAACGGTGGATTACCCCTGGCTACTGGAGCCGGATACCAATGCCTTGGTCGAAATCCTTCGCAAGGTCGTGGATCATCTGGACGAACTGCGGGCCAAGGGAACCAAGGCCTGCACCCACATTCGGGATCACTTCACCTGGGATCATGCCGTGGCGGCGGCGGAACAGCGTCTCCTGGCCTTGCGGGACAAGCCCATTTGCCGGCTGACACGGCCAGGCACACGGAGCCATTTACCGTCAAGGGCTCTGCCGACCGCGCAGGTGTCCTTGTGCATGATTGTGCACAACGAGGAAAACAACTTGCCCGATTGTCTCGGCTCGGTGCGAGACCTGGTGAGCGAAATGATTGTCGTGGACACCGGTTCCACGGACCGGACGCGCGAGGTAGCGGCCCAACTCGGAGCCAAGGTGTTCCCGTTTACCTGGGTGGACAGCTTTGCCGCGGCCCGCAACGAAAGCCTCCTTCACGCCACGGGCCAATGGATTTTCTGGCTGGATGCGGACGAGCGCCTGGACGCCCTGAACCGAGAGCGACTTAAGACCTTGTTCGCCAAGCTGGCCGACGAAAACATGGCTTACGTCATGCGGCAAAGCTCCCGCCTGGAGGCCGGCCCCCAGGCCATGGCCCACGTGGATCAGGTGCGGCTGTTCCCCAATCACCCCGGCCTGCGCTGGCAATACCGGGTGCACGAGCAGATCCTGCCGGGGTTGCGCGGCTTCGGGGTCGGCGTCTGCGCCACCGACATCGTTATCGACCACGGCGGCTTTGCCGAGCCGGCTCTCCAAGGGCCAAAGGTGGATCGGAATTTGCGTCTCCTCCAGTTGGAATATTAGGAACGGCCCGACGATACCTTCGTTCTGTACAACCTGGGAGCGGTTTCCCTTACCCAAGGTCGCCTTCCCGAGGCCTTGGAGTATTTCGGCCGTTGCCGGAACCTGGCCCAGCCGAACGATAACTTGCTCCCCAAAGTGTATGCCCTCATGACGCGGGGCCATCACCAACTAGGCAACAAGGAGGAAGCCCTGGCCACGTGTCGGCTGGGGTTGGCCGCCCATCCACAAGAAGCCGAGCTTCTGTTCTGGGAAGCAATCCTTCTCCAGGAGCGCGGGGATTTACCGGGTGCGGAACAGGCGATCCTCCGGCTTTTGCAAGTCCCCAAGGGCATGAGCTTCACCAGCGCCGATTCCGGGCTACAGGGATACCGGGCCCGGCAATTCCTGGCGGAGATTTACCGCGACCAGGGGAAGTTTGCCGAGGCGGGCGCGCAAGCGACGGCGGTGCTGGCCGAATGTCCCGGTCACGTCTCGGCCTTGAAAATCCTGTCCGAAGCCCAGGTGCGCCAAGGCCAGTGGCCGCAGTTGGAGCAGACGCTGAATGCCTTGGCTCAACACCCGGAGGAAACCGGCAACGTCACCCTCTTTTTGGCTCGGGCCCATTTGGCCCGCAAGGAATTCTCCCAAGCCCGGCCGCTGCTGGAAGCGCTCATCGCCAAAGTTCCTAGCGCCGTTGGCCCGAAAGTCGTCCTCAGCCATGTCCTGCTTCAGGAAGGAAAAGACTGGGCAGCGGCCGAAAGGGTTCTGCAAGACATCCTGGCCCTCGACCCCAATCACACCGAAGCCCAGCACAACTTGCGGATTCTGCTGCGTCAACAGGCGGAAATCAATGGCGGGCCTCTGGACTCAACTTCATCCAGTGGTGGAAGAAAACAACGGATATCCCGGATATCCCTGTGCATGATGGTGAAAAATGAAGAGCATAACCTTCCCGTCTGTTTGCAATCCGTGGCGGATCTTGTCGATGAAATCATCGTGATCGACACGGGGTCCACCGACCGGACCAAGGAAGTGGCCGAAAAGTTTGGGGCCAAAGCCCACGCTTTCCCCTGGGTGGACAGCTTTGCCGCCGCCCGCAACGAAAGCATCCGCCACGCCACAGGGGAGTGGATTTTCTGGATGGATGCCGATGACGTCGTGGACAATGAGAACTGCGGCAAGCTCCGCGCCCTTTTTGCGGGCTTGCAAGACGACAATGCCGGCTACGTCATGAAGTGCCTGTGCCTGCCGGACCCGGTGACCCAGATGGCCACGTCCGTGGACCATCTGCGTCTTTACCGCAACATCCCTGGCCTGAGCTGGAAGTACCGCGTGCACGAGCAGATTCTTCCCGCCTTGCGCCAGGTCAAAGCCGACGTGCGCTGGAGCGACGTGGTCATCCACCACACCGGCTACCTGGACACCCAGGTGCGGGAAAAGAAATTGGCGCGGGATTTGCGCCTCCTGTCGCTTGACCAGACCGAAAATCCCAACAACCCCTTCATCCTTTTCAACCTGGGCTGCGTCTTTCAAGAGCAGAACCGCCTGGGCGAAGCTCTCCTGAAGCTCCGGCGCAGCTTGGAACTGTCCCACCCCACCGATTCCATTGTCCGCAAGCTCTACGCCCTGATCGGCCAATGCCATAATAACCTGGGCCAAAGCCAGGAAGCCCTTGCCGCCTGCCGGCAAGGCCGTTCCTATTACCCCGACGACGTGGAAATCCTCTTTCAAGAAGGCATGGCTTATCGCCGGCTCGGCGACGTCCCCACCGCTATCGGCCGCTGGGAGGAGGTGTTGCGCATCCCGCCGGGAGCCCATTTCGCCAGTATCAATACCGGCATTCGCGGCTACCTCACGCGCCAGAACCTGGCCCACGCCTATCAGGACCTGGGGAAGTTTACGGAAGCCGAATACCAGTGGCGGAAAATCCTGGAAGAACGGCCTGGATATGAACCAGCCCTGCTCGGCCTGGGTGAATTATTTCTCGCCTGCAAGCGCTGGCCGGACTTGGAGGAGGCGGCTCGGTTGCTCGAACCATTTCCTGGCGGCAAGCTCAAAGCAACTCTTTTCCGCGGACGCGCCATGCTCGCGCGCAAGGATTTCGATTTGGCCCGGTCGGTGTTTTCCAAGATGAGCGCGGAGTTTCCTGAGGTCTTGGAACCCAAGGTTTTCCTCAGCTACGTCTACTTGCAAGAAGGCAAGGATTGGGACGCCGCCGAGAAATCCCTGACCGCCATCTTAACGCTGGACCCTTCCCATGAAGAAGCCCGCCGCAACCTGACTGTCCTCTACCGCCAACTGGGAAAATCCGCGACCCTTCCTCCGCTTCCCCCGCCCACCTTGGCGGAACTCTACCAGAAGGCTTGTGCAACCCCTTCCGCCATGAACGAGCACTTGCCCACTCTCGTGGCCTTGGCCCGCGACTGCCGCCACATCACCGAAATGGGCGCTGGCCTATCCACCATTGCCCTGCTGTTCGCACAACCCGAAACACTCGTGTCCTTCGACAAGGTGAATGACCCGCAATTGGACCTCCTCCTTTCTCTGGCGGGCAAAACCACTTTCACGTTCCGCCAGGAGGACGTGCTGCAAGTAGACATCGACGCAACTGATCTCCTGTTGCTGGACACCTGCCGGGTTTATGACCACTTGCGAGAAGCGCTTCGCCGGCATGCCCAAAAAGCGCGGCGGTTCATTGTCATTCCGGGGTCAACTGCTTACGCCCAATACGGTGAAACCCCCGGACACCGCGGAATTTGGCCGGCCGTGGAAGAATTCTTGCAGCAGGGGACCTTCCGGCTAAAAGAGCGCTATCACCAGCAAAACGGGCTGACAGTCCTGGAAAGGCTTTAGCCTTGAACATTAGGCGCGCCAAATTGCCGCTGATTGAAAAATGAGAAAGGGAAACCACTCGGGTTTCCCTTTCGTTCCGGTTCCGGAATACTCATTTGTTTTTTTTCGCCCGATCCTTGGCTGGCTTTCTCTTCGCGGGCTTCTTCTTCCCCGGGCGGGTGTGGTCAGGACCACCGCCGTTGGTCCGCCAGGGTCCGTGCGTGTTCGTCATGGGTATTTTCTCCTGGGGCGAAATGTGAACCCTTTACGTCACCGTAACCTAAAGGGTGTAGACGTAAAGTATGCCTTCTCCGACTGTGAAAGTCAAGAATAACTTTCCCCAGACGGAGGGCGTTCCTTGTCGGATATTTTTTTGCGGTTTGGGAAAAAACTGCGGTTGGTTCGTGAACGGAAAGGCCTATCTCAGGAGAAGCTCGCGGAACTCGCCGGGCTCCATCGCACCTACGTGAGCAGTGTCGAGCGAGGTAAGCGAAACATCTCCCTTCTCAACATCGAGCGGCTTGCGCACGCTCTTGGCGTCTCTCTGGCGAAGCTCATGCCGTGAATTGTTACGACCTTACTCCGGCATTCGTGCCGTCTTTCCCATCTGCCTCCCTCATGGCCAGCAACTGGCCCGTTCTCGCATAGTATTTCTGCAAAGCGTCCCGCGATCCGAGGAAGAATACGGTGGCGAGAATAAGGAAGCCAGCATCGGCCCAGCCCACCGGCAACGTCCAAAACCCGAGGGACCACCGGCGGGCCAGGTACACCCATATTAGGGAGACGAGTGTATTGCTATGAAAAAGGTAGTATTTGTAATGAATGTCGATGAGCATTCCGAAAGCCAATGCGCTGTCCCGCAGGTGGAAGAAGTCCCAGGAAGGGGGTTTGATTCCGGTCCTGTGGTGCACGGTGTCGATGACCATCCAGCGGATCGTGTTCACCGTCATCCCGGCGGCAATGGACGCTACGGTTCCATAGAGGAATCCCCCCGACGGTCGCAGGTTCGATGGGACTATTCCCGAGCCAGGGCATCAGAGCATCGGACACGTAGGTAGTCCCCCAGAGGGCGGTGAATCCCGGAAGGATGTATGCGATGAGCAGGCCGAAGTCGTTGATGGGAGTTTCCTTGCCGGCCATGGAATCCAAGATACCACGACATCAATTCGGGAAATACTGCAGAGATTTGCCCTCGTCCGCGGCTGATGTTCACCAAGAAGACCTGCCAGGAATGAATGTGACTTTTTGAACTCACGGTTTTTTTGTGGCCAAGCGGGCAAGGACACAGTACCGTTGGTTTGAAGAAGTGATTGGTTGGCATGATGCCAGGTTCCCGCAATTGGTTTCCCCGATTGCGGGAATTTTTCTTGGTATCTTGACGTTCAGGTGCCGTACAAAGCCCCTCGGACTTGCGGATTTGGAAGTTACAAGTGTTTGAGAGCGCGTTTCGCGCCGGCCGTTATACTTCACGCGGCCAAGAATGAATCATCCTGGAACGTCTGAAACTTGTGCGTCATCAAGGACTTCAGTTCGTTCGCATGTTCGGTCTCAATCTGGCTCAGACAACCATCGATCGCTCCGCGAAACGCCTCGAACGTGGCGTAATGACGAGCATACAACACCTTCTTTTTGATGAACCGCCACAACCGTTCAATCAAATTCAGATTCGGCGAATACGATGGCAAGAACAGCAATTCGATGTTCAAGCTCTTGGCCAGGTCCATCACCAGGGCACAGTGCTGGTAGCGGGCGTTGTCGAGCACCAACCGGATCGGGCCCTTCAGCCCCAAAGCGGCGATCTTACGCAGCAAAGCACACATCGTTTCCGCGTTGACCGTCGCAGCCGTGGTGACGCTCACCAGGGCGTTGGTCACCGCGTTCCACGCTCCCAACACACTGTAACGCTTGCGGCCCGACGCCCCCCGAATCATCATCCGAATCAGGCACCACACGCAACATAGAAACGAGCCCATCACGAAATGGGCCGCATCAACGAAGAAAATGTGCGCCACCCCTGCACGAGCCTCCGCCAAAGCCGGTTCCAGTTTCTGCTCCAGGAATGCGGCCTGCGTGGCGGCGTGCTCCGCCACGGTTTTCTTGGGCGGCAACGGAATGGCGCCCACACTACGCCATTTTAAGCCCAACACTTTTTTAATTAAAAAGGCGCGTACCTGCGTGGGCCGACGTTCCAGGCCGGTTTCCTCCTTGATGCGGGCGCAAGCCTCGGCCACGGTGTGCGGCGGATTCTTGCAAAACGACTCTTCCAGATTGTCCCGATGCGCCTCCAACTCACTGACCGGCTTACACCAATCGAAGTACCGCAAGGCTGCCACGCCTCCGCTACGATAGATCGCCACATAGCGTTCGGCCGTGGCACGCGACACGCCGGCCAACCTAGCCGCCTCGTGGTGGGTGACTTTTGGCCGATCAGCCACAGAACTTCCATCCGTTTTTGCACCCGCGGATCGGGATGCTCATACCGTTCCTGAGCAAGAATCCGCAAATCTTCCTGCGAAAACGACAAACGTTGTCGCTTGGCCATCCCTGGCCTCCTTCCCGAAAAAAAGGTTGCACCCTAATCGGGAAAGATTAGAAAATAATCCAGCTGCCAAGGAAATGTCTCATTCCGGGCCGCGCGGAGTATACGTACCCGCTACTGTCCGGCAAAAAGGCTGGGCTCGGCCGCGACGTTTCTGGTCGAGGGATAGAGCGCAGCGATCTCGCTGATCGCCGCAAGGCGCCTGGCGTTCTCCAGAACAGGGATTTCCACTCGGCTTGGTAACGCGTTGTACTCCTTCCCGTCCAACTCACGCCCTGCCTTGCTTTTCCTGACCCCGCCCCATTGTTTGAAAAAGAAGGGCACGTGTGCCCGTTCGCATTGATCCCGGATGGAGAGAACCCACTTTGTCTGCATGGGCCTAGCTCCAGCTCCACTCTCGCCCCCGACGATCACCCAGTGAATGCCCTCAAGGTGGATCTCTCCCAAGTCTTCGAGAAGCGGCTCAACCGAGAGAAACCGCACGGCGGCAGGCGCCTGGCGCAAGTGCTCGACCCGTGGTAGACCGTGGGTGCGGTCTTCGACACTGACGCCCCACCAGACGTGGGGAAGATCGGCGGCGAACCGAAGCCGGGTTTGCAGAAGGTTCCGCATTACCGAGGAACGCTTGGTCAGAACCTGGTACGTGTGCCAATTCGCCTTTTCCATCACGCGGCAAACCGCCTCGACGTATTCCTCGGGGATGTCCTTGTGAAAGAGATCGCTCATCGAATTCACGAAGACGGTCTTGGGAGTTTTCCAACGGAGCGGTTCGGCTAGTTTCTCGGGCACTAGGCGCAGATCAAACCCCTGTTCATAGGGATGGCCAAGCACACCGCGGAAGCGCTCGGCAAACGTTTCCGCGTAGCAGTGGTCGCAACCCGGCGTAATCGGGTGTAGTCGCCGTGGCATCGAAGGTTTTCGGGAAAAATCGCTGCTGAAC
>CAZFGM010000362.1:0-7589 GCA_964518515.1 uncultured Alcaligenaceae bacterium
AGGCTAGTAGGCCGCGTTAGGGTGACGGGGATTGCACGTAAATCCGGGCATCGACAAGGCGGCAGCCTTCGCCGGGAGGCAGGGCGAAGATCGGATTCAAGTCGAGTTCGCTGATTTCCGCCAACTCGTCCACCAGCTGCGAGACCCGCAGCAGGATCTCCTCGATGGCCTCAATGTCGGCCGGCGGGTGGCCTCGATAGCCCTGCAAAAGACGAAAGCCCCGAATGGAGCGGACCATGGCGGCGGCATCGCGGTCGGTCAGGGGGGTCACGCGAAAACAAACATCGCCCAGAATCTCCACATGGATTCCGCCCAACCCGAAGGCGATCACCGGCCCAAACAGGCGATCTTGCGTCATGCCGATCATCACCTCGACGCCGCCGGCGAGCATCGGCTGGACCAGGACCCCGTCCATCGCGGCGAGCTGGTTGCCTTTCTGCAAGCGGCCCCGGATGTCGTCAAAGGCCCGGCCGACCGCCGCCGCGTCGCGCAATCCCAGCAGCACGCCGCCCACGTCGCTCTTGTGAATCAGTTGTCGGGACGCCAGCTTGACGGCCACCGGAAAGCCGACGCGCTGGGCCAACTGGACGGCTTCCTCTTTTGTCCGGGCCACGCCTCCGGGCAACGCCGGCAAGCGGGCCGCCGTCAAAACCGCTCCCACTTCTTCGGCGGAGAGCCATCCGGGCCCGTGTTCCGCCAGGGCTTTCCGGCAAACCTCCCTGGCCAGAGCCAGATCCAGGTCGTCGAAATCCGGAGTCACACCGAGGGGTTGGCGCCGCCATTCGCCATAGGCCGACACCTTGCCCAACACGCGCGCCGCGGCTTCCGGAAAAGAAAAACACGGGACCGTTTCGGTTTTGAGGTCGAGCTTTCGGCTCCCCTGCTCATCCATCAAGCAGGCGTAAACCGGCCGGGAGGAAGCACCGGCTGCCCGAGCCTTCCCTTGGCTCACCGCCTGGGTGATGGCCTCGGTCTCGGCCAGACCAACCGGAATATAGATGACGATCAACGCATCTGCTTCGCCGGAGGCCAGGACGGTTTCGACGGTCTGCCGGTAGTGTTCCGGTCCCGCGGAGGCAATCATATCGACGGGGTTGGCGATGCCGGCGGCGGACGGGAGAAACTCGGCCAGACGCGCCTTGGTTTTCGCCGACAGTTCCGGAAGAACCAAACCGCCGGCCTCGCACATGTCGGCACAGAGGATTCCCGGTCCCCCCGCGTTCGTGACGATGGCCACGCGGCGCCCGCCGGGCAAGGGTTGATTGCCCAGGGCCAGGGCCAGGTCGAACATCTCCTCCAGCGTTTCCGCGCGAATGACGCCGGTCTGCTGAAACAGGGCATCCACGGTCACGTCGCTCGTGGCCAGGGCGGCGGTATGCGAGCCGGCGGCCCGGCCGCCGGCCTTGGTGCGGCCGCTCTTGAGAACGACGATAGGCTTGCGCTGACCGACGCGCCGGGCGATACGGGCAAAACGCCGCGGGTTGCCGAAGGACTCCAGGTACAAGAGGATGACGTCGGTGGCCTCGTCTTCTTCCCAATACTGCAAGAGATCGTTGCCGGAGACATCGGCCTTGTTGCCGACACTGACGAAGGTGGACAGGCCGAGCTGGAAACGGCGTGCTGCGGCCAGGATCGCCAGGCCCAGCGCCCCGCTCTGGGACGACATGGCCACGCGCCCGGCCGGTGGAAAAATGGGGGAAAAGGAAGCGTTGAGCCGCACCGCCGGATCGGTGTTGAGCAGCCCCATGCAGTTGGGTCCGATCATGCGCATGCCGTGACCACGCACCCGCTCCAACAGTTGGCGCTGCAACTCCCGTCCTTCGTCGCCCACTTCGGCGAATCCCGCGGTGATGACAACCAAGCCGCGCACCCCACGAGCCGCACAGTCCTCGACTACGCTCAGCACGACATGGCGCGGCACGCAAACAAGGGCCAGATCGACGGGCTCGGGCACATCGCGCAGCGACGGATAGGCACGCAGGCCGCCGACCACCGTGGCCTTCGGGTTGACCGGGTAGACGGCGCCGTGAAAGCCGTTCGAAACCACGGCTTGCAAAACGCGGTAACCAATGCTGGAGGGCTCGCGCGAGGCCCCCACCACGGCCAGGGAACGCGGATGAAAGAACGGACGCAGCGAGGCCGTCGTGGCAACGCGATCGCGGATTTCCAGCTTGGCGACACTGGCGGCACTGGCAAGCACCGACAAATCCACTTCCACGTCGCCCTTCTCCCAGGCTTCCTGGAGGGCAAATCCGGACTCGCGAAAAACATCGCGCATCGCCCGGTTGTCGGCGTGCGTGACGGCCCAGAACCGCGTGAAACCATGGCGCACCGCCAACAACGCCAGACGCTCCAGCAGAAGCGTGCCCAGTCCCTTACCCTGAAAAGCATCTTCGACGGCAAAGGCAACCTCCGCCGTCTTGTCGTCCTTGGCGAAGTAGGAACCGGTGGCGATGATGCCCGGCCCCCCGTCGTGGCTGCGGATCACGACCAGGGTCAACGCCGCGCGGGGGTTCGAGCTGTCGCACAACGAAGCGATCAAGTCGGCGTGCGGCAGGGAGGCCGAGGAGAAGCGTCGCCGCCGGGACTCGGGAGAAAGTCGCTCGAAGAAGGCACGCAGGGCCTCCTGGTCGGCGCCCTGGGCGAGACGGATCTGGGCGGTCGTCCCGTCGCGCAGAATGAGCCGGCCGGATTGCGGGGAATCTTGGAAAGGCACTGGCACATAGCGAGGTTTTATCGGAAGTTTCATCGCCCGGTTCCTTCTCCCGCCGCCGACAAGTAAGAATGGGGTTGCCAAGGTTGCCAAAGGCATCTAAGGGAGCGGTTGGATTCGTCTCCCGGCTACCTGTCATGCCCCTTTCTTCACGGTTTCCAGCGGTTCCAGGCGGATGACGTGCGCCAAGTCGATCACGGTGTAGCGCGAATAGACGAGCGAATCTTCATCCTTGTCAGAGGGAAAGCCGATGATGACCGACGTGAGGCCGGCCATGCACAACTCGGAATGGCGCACGTCAAAAGTCTCGCCGCCGGAGACGTACAGCCGAAACGGCTTGAAGGGCCGGTTGCGAAGAGCGGATTGCAGGTCTTGCACGTTCATGGCGCTTACCCTTGTCGCTTACCCTTTTCTTGTCGATGAGTCGGCGGGAGCAATTGGAGATATTGTATCATACCGGCTTTGGACTGCGTAGACGGGGCTCTCGCCCGCCCTGTTTTATTCTCCGCTTTGGTCCTTGTTTACCCATTGCCCATTGGGGGAGATGCGGCGGCAGCGCACACAGGCGGTTTCCTCGTGCTGGTGGCCACAGCGCGGACAGAGGCCGGCCGTGCTGAAGGAATCCCAGACAAAACGGCATTCCTTGCACTTCCAGGCGGTCAGGGCAAAAGGAACCCAACCGCACAACGGGCATCGCAGTTCTCGCCGCCGCGTGCGCTGCACGTGAAATACTGCTCCCAGGAAGAAAACGACGCACCCACATCCCAGGCCCAGGGCCAGCCACAGGATGATCTGTTCGCGCAGCAACAGGCCCAGAAACCCGGCCGCCAGGGCGGCCCAAAATAGCGTTCGCGTCAGCTTGACGGCAAGCAAGTACATACCATGATGTTATTGGGAACGAGCGGCGGGGTTCATCCCCGCCGTGCGGGAATCAAACAGCGGGAATGAAACCCGCCGCTCGTAGAATCGACAAGCTTATGGACCAACATTTCCTCAACGCGCTGAAGGAAACTTTCGCCAATCGAGGAGACTACCCTGCCTTGGTCTTTCGCGGTCGCTCCATTTCTTATGGGGAACTCGAGAATCGCGGCCGGCAGGCCGCCGTGCGATTGCAGGGGCTGGGCGTGGCCCCTGGGGAACGCGTGGCGCTGTGCACCCCGGACAAGCTGGGATTCCTCGTGGCTCAGTTGGGGACATTGTGGGCGGGGGCGATTTCCTTGCCGCTCAATCCGCGTTTAACCCGCGAGGAAATACGCTTTTTCCTGGCCGATAGCGAGGCCAGCGTCGCCATCGTGGGGGAAGAGCAACGCGCCGTGGTGGCAGCGCTGCACGCGGAATTGCCGGCGCTGCGGGCCGTGGTCGCCGATGGGGGCGTGGACGAACCGGGCGGCGGTCCTTTTCGCGAACCGCGCCTCGCCGCCAACGATCCGTGCCTGATTATGTACAGCTCCGGCACCACGGGTTGGCCCAAGGGGATCGTGCATACCCAGGCCAACGTGGCCTCCGCCCTTTACGCCCTGCAAAAATACTGGCGCTTCACGCCGGAGGATGTGGTGGTCAACGTCTTGCCGCTCTTTCACGTGCACGGCCTGTGCTTCGCCACCCATCTGACCTGGATGTTGGGCGGTTGTGTGCGGTTGGAGGAATTTCATCCGCAACAAACCATGACGGTGGTCGGCCAGGGGACGGTCTTCATGGCGGTCCCCACGATTTACTACCGTTTTCTGGAACAAGCGGAGTTTCGCGCCGCGGCGCGGTCCTGGCAGAGAGTGCGGCTCTTCACGTGCGGCTCGGCGCCGATTCGGGCGGAAGTATTGCCCCAGCTGGAAGCCATCTTGGGCCGGCCGGTCATCAACCGCTACGGCATGACGGAAGCGTTTGTCATCACCAGCTTGCCGCTCGACGGCCCCTGGCCGCCAGGCGCGGTGGGGTTGCCGCTGGACGGGATCGCGGTGCGCATCGATCGTGACGACGGCTCGGCGGCGGCGGCCGGCGAAATCGGCGCGGTCCTGCTGCGCGGCCCGAACTTGTTCCGCGAATACTGGCGCCAGCCCCAGGCCACGCGAGATGCCTTCGCCACCGGCTGGTTCGACACCGGCGATCTGGGATTCCGCGATGCGACCGGCTTTCTCACCCTGGTGGGCCGCAAGAATGACCTGATCATCACCAACGGCTACAATGTCTATCCGCAGGTGGTCGAGCGCGTGCTGCACGGCTGTCCGGGAGTGCGCGAAGCCGCCGTGCTCGGCCTGCCCGACCCCCACCGCGGCGAACGGGTCGTGGCCGTCGTGGTCCGCGACGATCCGGCCCTCGACGAGCAGCGCCTGCGCGATTACTGGAGCGACCGGCTGGTGGATTATCAGCGGCCGGTGACGGTGGTCTTTCTGGACCGCCTACCGCGGAATGCCCTGGGCAAGGTGCTGCGGCGGGAGTTGCTTGAATTGGTGAGTGGTGAGTAGTGGAGTTGCTCATCTCTCCACCACTCACCTCTCACCACTCCTGGCATTGTCAATCCGACACGTAAGGCATGTACAAGGTGGGGCGGGTAGTGGTCCAGGGATAGGGATCGCCGTTGGCCGCGTAGTAGGCGCCGTAGGGGGAGAAAATCACCCGCGGGCGGAAGCGGCCGGCGCTGTCCACGGCGTAATATTGCCAGACCTCGCGCGTGCCGACTTGCGGCACGTGCGGCGGGGCGTAAGGGAAAAGCAGGTTTTCCGGGATCACCCGGGGCAAAGGCAATTCTTCTTTTTGTTTGGGAATCGGCAACACTTCCGGTTTCTTCTTCGGACCTGGTTCATGACCTGACCCTAGATTTCCTAGAACGGCAAGCACCATCAGCGCCCAAGGAATGAAAGCGCGCATCGAATGATCTCCTAACATGGCCGGGAATTTCAATTTAACCGGGAGAGAGCTCTTCGACTACAAGGAAATGGGGGAATTGGAATGGCTCGCCAAGCTTTTACCGGCTTAATCGATATACCCGGCAGGCCGAACCGCAAAATAAATCAAACGCCATCCCATCAGCGTGGCTTGCGGCCTTCTGGCCGGCGGCACCGTGCTGCTGGCCGCTTTATGGTTCCACCGGCCCGAGCCCCCAGAAACCCCCGAGCAAAGCCTCACGCGCCAATTGAAGAAAGGCCTGCCGGTCTGGCTCGATAAAAAAGGCGTGCCGGCCTGCCATCGCTGGGTCATCGGCCAAGGCGGCCTCGACCCCAAACCCGATGAACGCTGTTCGCTGGCCCTGGAAGTGTTACACTATGGCTGCCTCGAGCTTGTTCCCGATCCGCAAACCGAAAAATTCCGTTTTGAAACGGACGTTCTGCATTTCTCCGGGGCCGCTGGCGAAGTGGGAATCTATCTCATGAACCATCAGGAAGGCAAGGACACCCATGAGATCCACTATCTGGCCACTCTGAATTCTGCGACCATCGTCCCGCGCTTACCGGCCGGCTTTTTTCCTTGCCAGGTGCCTCCCTCGCGCGTCAGCACTTCAATCGCTTTTTCATATTGTTCCGGGCTAGTGATGGGAACGGCGGGCATGGCTTTTTCCTCCGGATAGGTTTTATGGTTTCGCACCTGCCCCATAAGTCATTCTACCCCACCCCTGCGCGGTCAATGTGGCGGCAAGTTTTCAACTTGCCGTACCGGCCGGTTGGAAACCGGCCGCCACATTCTCTTTGGCCGCGCAGCCATCACATAAGAGCCCTGTGCGGAAAGATAGTTCCCCATGAAAAAACAACTAACCCCTTTATCGGAATTGAAGTTAAAGGCAATGCTGAACTATCCAAAATGTTTTGAGATTCTTTGCTATAAGCTCGCCAGAAATTCAATCAAGGCGGCATTGAACGCCTCCGGCCGTTCCAGCATGGTCAGGTGGGCGGTGGTGGGAATGATCCGCAGGCGGGCGCCCGCGACAGCCGCCAGGATGGCGCGGGCGTTGGCCAGCGGCGTTACGCCGTCCTGGTCGCCGTCCAGCACCAGCGTGGGGCATTTGATGTTGGCCTGATCGGCCTTGGCGGAGCCGTTCAGCAGAGCCAGGCAGTGCCCGGCGTAACAGGCCGGTTCGTTGGCCAGCAGCATTTCGCGAACCAGGCCGGTCAGGGCGGGGTTGGCCTCGCGCGTGGCCGGCGTCAACGCGCCTTGAATGACCTGGTCGGCCACGGCAATCATCCCTTCTTTCTGCACGATTTCCGCCCGCTTGGTGAACGCTTCCTTGCCGGCCGGCCCCAGTTCGGTGATCGGCCCGCACAACACCAGGGCGTGTATCCGGCCGCCGTGCTTGGCGGCGAACTTCTGCGCCAGCACCGTCGTCATGGAATGCCCGATCAAGACGATCTTGTCCATTTTCAGGGTATCGACCAAGCCGGCGATCTGATCGACCCACTTTTCCATGGTGTAGTGGCGTTGGCTCTTGTCCGACCGCCCCGAGCCCGGCAGGTCGAGGGTAATGACCTTGAAAAACTTGCTCAGCCCGGCGCGCTGGGCATGCCAGAGGTTGCCCGTCCCGCCGAGCCCGTGCACGAACACGAGCGGCAAACCGTCGCCGGTGATTTCATAGAAAATGGTGGTGCCTTGAGTGGAGGCCAGCATATTTCATCCTTTCCTTGAGAAAATGTTTTACACGCCCGCCCCTTGGGGACGGGCGACCAATTCCCCGCCGACAATAATTCTCCCCCGGGAGCGTAACCTAACACCGATTTTGACAAGAGGGATGGGATAGCACAACGAAAAAATCAGGCTGGCCGCTTGGATGAAGTGCAAGCTAAAGAAAAGGCATTCGAGCTTTGGCACGGGCATTCGCCAACGCCTACTTCTGCTTCCGCTTGCGTATCAAGTGCAACACAATCAAGAGAGTCGCCGGCTTGCGGACGAGTTG
>CAZFGM010000363.1:0-7578 GCA_964518515.1 uncultured Alcaligenaceae bacterium
ACTTGCGTGGACCGGATTTTGAGTCCGGCGCGTCTGCCATTCCGCCACTTCGGCTTTATGTTGCTTTCACGTCGCAAACCTTCAAGGTACTTGCGTATAATATCGAGCCGTCCCGGTACGGCACCAGTGCGGTCGCATTGCCAATAAGTGCAAAGAAATTGCAAAGGTTTTTGCCCTGGCCTCCTCATGCAACAGGCTGACCGGTTCTATTGCCAGTTCGTTTTTCACGGCAAGCGCCAGTGTTTTTCCCTCGGGAAAGTGGACCCCCAGGAAGCCGAGGCGAAATCGGCCCAAGCCGATTACCTCATCATGCGGTTGAAGCAAGGCCTCCTGCAAATTCCTCCCGGAATGGATATTGTCTCATTTCTTCAGTTTGATGGCAAGCCGCCGGAACAGGCCGCGCCGCGGGATGCGGTCACTCTGAAGTTCCTTCGTGACGAGTACCTGAAGGTCCACACGAGTTCCCTGGAAACGACGAACACCCACGGCATGGGGCCGCATTTCAAGCACCTCGCCGGTACCCTCGGCGAAGGGTTTCCCGTTGCAGACGCTTTCGCTGGCAGATTTGCAAAAGCACGCGGACCGGCGGGTCAGGATGACATGGCGGGAGGTGAAGATCAGCCCTGCCACAATGGACGTGGACTTGGGCGGGGGAACGGACATTCAATAACCGGGGAGGATTTGGGATGCGTTTCTGTCTCATCATGGCGGTAATATTTCTGCTGTCCTCATCGGCCTGGGCCGACGCCCTGCGTGCCGGCGCCGCCAAAGTGGACATCACCCCGCCGACGGGCTATCCGATGTGGGGCTACGCCGCTCGCCGCGACGCGCCCAGCACCGGCGTGCGCGATCCCTTGCACGCCCGCGCTCTCGTGCTGGCCGGCAGCCCCAAGACCATCGCCATCGTCAGCCTCGACCTGGGTCGGGCGCCCACCCGGCAAGCCATGGCGAATATCCGCAAGCAGGTCCAAGCCATCGGCATCGACCATGTGTTCCTCGTCGCCTCGCACACACATCACGGGCCGGTCCTGGAGCTGGACACCTGGCCCGATCCGAAGAAACCCTACGTCCGCGAGCTGGAACGGAAACTGGTCGCGGCCATCGGCGAGGCCGTCAAGAATCTGCAATCCGCGCGGTTGGGAATTTCTTCAAAAGAAGTGCCGCTGAACCGCAATCGCCATTCGCGCCGGCCCGATAAACCGGTGGATCGCGCGCTGATCGTGGTGCGCATCGAGGACGGCAAGGGGAAACCGCTGGCGCACCTGGTGAATTTCGCCGCCCATCCCACCATGATCCCGGCCAAGGAACGCCAGTTTTCCGCCGACTATCCGGGCGCTCTGGCTGCCCTGGTCGAAAAGGAAACCGGCGGCGTGCCGTGCTTGTTCCTGCAAGGCGCCGCCGGCGATCTGAGCACCAATCCCGGAGAAAACGCCGGCCCACAGAAATTCGGCCAAGCCCTCGGTCGTGAAGTCCTCGCACTGGCCAAGATCAGCAAATGCAATCTCGCCAAGGATGTCGCGCTGCAAGTCCGCGAGCGCGATTTTCAGTTCCCCAAGCGGCTCGATCTGGGCAACCCTTTGATCCGGGCCGCCTTGAACCTTGCCTTCTTCAAGGACCTGGTCGATTTCTACGAGCGCGAGTATCGCGAAGGCGTGCGCCCGCACTTGACCACCGCCCTCGTGGCCAACAAGATCGGCCTGGTCGGCGTGAGTGGCGAGATTTTCTGCGGCCATGCCCTGCACCTGAAAAAACGCGCCCGCCTCGAGCACCTCCTGTTCTTCGGCTACTGCAACGACTACCACCAGTATTTCCCCACCATCGAGGCGGTCGCCGAAGGCGGCTACGGCACGGGAGTGGAAGTGGCGCCGGTTGAGATTGGCGCCGGCGAACGTATCATGGATCGGGCGCTGCGGGATCTTTACGAGATGGCGGGGAAGATTCGGAAATGATTCGCTTCCGCAAAGATCGGGTCGTGGATAGCACGAGAATCATCAGTGCACGCGCCGCCAAACCGGCTGGGATTCTCGAAAGGCCCCAATAGCTCGTGAGCCGTCGTCCTGGCGACCACGCCCGGGGCGAACTACCGGTGTGGTGACATGGGCTATCTGGGAAATGAGTGTAAGTTTCGGAAATAGTCCCTTCAAACAACTTTTTTAGCCCACTTGAGCAACTTGCCGAAGTTAGCATTGCCGGCACAAACCCTCATCGGTGGGGGGCTTGTTTCCTTCCTTGGATGGTCGGGTCCACACCATGCTATCGTGGCCGCTTGCCGGATGGAAAGCACGCACCATGCTGAAGGTGATTTGCTCGCCGGCGTACTGCGCCGTGGCGGCGGTCGTCTTGTGGGCTTTATGCGCAAGCTTGAGCGGGGGCCAACCACCCGAGCCGGCGAAACCGCCTGAGATCGTGGCGGGAAGTATTGCGGATCTGGGTGAAGCAATTGCGGCCGAGCAGGAACCGATGCTTACAGGGATCCCATGGCCTTGGGCATTCGATTGGAAGAAGGTGCCGCCGGTGCGCCTCGCCGCCCGTCCAAGCAACTTTCCCATCCCACCAACCGGGCCCGGGTACTATTCGCTCCTCGATGTAGCCTTGGGCAATTTCCGCGAGAAGCCGCCGCGCTTTCCGTACGCGCCGTTTGCCTTGATGCAGCCGCCGTTCTACGACGCCGACTTTCGCTACCTCGACGATCCCAAGAACACGCAACACGATCTCTTCGATCCGTTGCACCGCATCCATGTGGGCGACAACTTCCTGTTCAGCACGGGCGGCGAGGCCCGGCTGCGCTACATGCGCGAGTTGGACAGCCGGCTAAGCGGCAAGGACAACGACTATGAGCTGTTCCGCACGCGCGTCTTCGGCGACCTGTGGTACAAGGACCGGCTTCGCCTTTATGTGGAGTTCATCTCGGCCCAGATCTTCAACGAGGAGTTGCCGCCCCTGGCCATCGACGGCGTCCGTGTTTTTCGTCAGGGAGAGAAGTTTGATGTCGATGTTTTTTGGCTGCAACCGATCAAGATCGACGCGACAAAACTCGATTCGCACGACAACAATCAGAACGTCGCCGGCGCCTGGTTCACTTATCGGCCCGAAAAAGGCACTTCGGTTGACCTGTATTACTTGTTCCTGGACAACGCCAACCAGGTGACCACGGCCGTTGGCCCCGCTGCTTTTGCGTTGACGACAGCGCCATTCAATGTGCATACCTTGGGCACGCGCTGCACCGGCGACATAAACAATATTTGACGCCAACACCACGCGCATTCGGATCAAGACAGCAGATGATAAAGAGCATGAAATACGGTGTTACGGCCTCGAATACTATGCAAAGTTGTACCCAGCGGACCAGCAACTACGGCAACTGCATAACGTAGAGCGACGGCTGCATCGGTTATGGAGCGAGGGCCCATGAAACGCGGGCTGCTCACCGGCCAACAGTTTCATCGGCCGGCATTGTTTGCCGCTCCTGGCCCAGGCGGCCCGAAGGTGGCCCACGTGGCCCACCAGCGATGGCCACCTGGGGGGCAGGCTACGTTCTTCCCAACAGGCCGGGCTTACGCCTCGACACTCCTTCGGCGACCCATTTCCACCTGGGCATTTTTCGAAAAGACCGTGGCACGATTACCCGTTTCGTGGTAAATTCCATAATCAATCTACCGGCGAATGTCATCACCGCGCTGGAGGAATCCCCTCATGGCCGCCAGCAAAGTAGTTTGCCCCCATTGCCAGACCATCCTGCGCTGTAGCAAGCCGGTGCCGGCGGGGAAGCAGATCACCTGCGTGAAATGCCGCAACCCCTTCTTGGTGACGGCGGCCATGCTGCAAAGCTCCACCGGGCAATTCCACGGAGGGGAATTTTTGGCCGCATCCAAGCCGGGCGCCGGCCCATCGCCCCTGGCTGGGGGGAGCCATCCCCAGTCGGTTTCCGCGGCGCCGCTGGCGCCGGCGGCGAACTCACCCTCTTCCGCGCTTCAAGGCCCCCACGCTTTTGCCGCCGCGGCGCCGTTTTTCGAAACCGAAGACGGCCCCCTGGTGGTGGTACGCCGGCCGCGGAAAAGTTACGCCGGCCTGGTCGCCGGCCTGACCATCCTTCTCCTGCTGGGCGGCGGGGCCGCCGCGGCCTGGTGGTATTTTTTTAACCAGAATAAAGCGGCCAAACCGGAAGAAGTAGATGCGGTGAAAAAACCCAAGGACATCGAAAAACCCAAGAACATCGCCAAGCTGCCGCCCAAGGAAATTCCCCCTCCCGAGAAAAAAAAGATTCCGGACGTCAAACTCAAACAGGACAAAAAGCCCATTCTTCCCAAGGTCGATCCGCCCAAGAAAGACCCGAAGGAAATCATTGACGATTCTAAAAAACCAAAAGTCGATCCGGTGTTGGAAATCGAGAAAATCAAGGTGGGGCAAGTCGATCAGAAAATGATCGACGCGGCCATCGACAAAGGCGTGCGTTTCTTGCAGGGCAAAATCACGCCGGCGGGCAACTGGCCGGGCACCCTGGAAGAACACCCGGTGGGCTACGCCGCCTTGCCGGCCCTGGCACTGGTGGAATGCCAGGTGCCGCCGGACCATCCGTCGGTAAAAAAGGCAGCCGACTACGTTCGCCGCCATGCCCCCAAGCCGATCAAAACCTATGATCTGGGCTTGTGCGTGGTGCTGCTGGACCGCCTAGGCGATCCGGCCGACAAGCCGTTGATTCGCAACCTGGCCATGCGCCTGGTAGCCGGGCAAACCCCCGCCGGCGGCTGGACCTACGACTGCCCCGTCCTGTCCGACGGCGAGACCAAACAGCTATTGAATTTCATGCAGGTCAACCGGCCCAAGATCGATTTCCTCAACCCGATTCAAGGGAAATCCCTGCCGCCGGAAAAGGGGCGAATCCACCCGCCGCCCCAGGTCAAAAAAGGACCGGCCAAGGGCCTGGATACCTTGCCCGGCCGGCTCAATAACCTGCCCGTCGTCGTCCACAAGCGCGGCAAATCCAAGTTATTGCAACTGCAAGGCGTCAAGGATGACAATTCCAACACCCAGTTCGGCCTGTTGGGCCTGTGGGCCGCACGCCGCCACGACGTGCCCACCGAGCTGTCGCTCGAGCTGGCCGCCCAGCGTTTTCGCCAGGCCCAGAACGGCGACGGCGGCTGGGGCTACGTCCTCAAGCAGCCCACCAAGAACACCATGACCTGCGTCGGCCTGTTGAGCCTGGCCATGGGCCACGGCGCCGCCGCCGAGGCCTTTGTCGAAGCCCGCGCCAAGGGCCAGATTCCGCCCTCGCCGCCGCGCGAAGATCCGTTCATCAAGACCGCTCTGCAATCCCTGGGCGACTACATCGACGGCGAGGACAAGGAAAAGCGCGGTCTGGAAACCCGCATCGACCTGTATTACCTGTGGACCCTCGAACGCGCCGGCCTGCTCTACCAGAGCAAGCACTTCGGCAAACGCGACTGGTACCGCTTCGGCGCCGCCATCATCGTGGACAAGCAAAACCCCGACGGCGGTTGGCAGCTCCACTACGACCCCCCCATCGACACCAGCTTCGCCCTGTTGTTCCTCAAGCGGTCGAACCTGGTCGGCGACCTATCGGACAAGCTGCAATTTTTCATCGCCATTCCCAAGACGGATTCTGGGCCGCGAAAGCGGTAACTCTGGCCGTTAATGCGCAGCAAGACGACCCTTGCCGGAATTGGAATTATGGCGCTAAGGGTAAAAGAGCCGACCCATGACCTGTCCCAATTGCGGCGCGACGATGCCGCCCCAGGAAATTGCCGATGGATGGTGCGAAACCTGCGGGAAACGTTTGCCCGCTTACCTCACGCCCAAGGTAGGCCCGCTTACCCGGCAGGGGGATTCTCCCGGTCAATCGGTGAATAAGGCCCTGGCCCAGGCGCGGCATGAGGCTGCGGGGATTTTGTTTACCATTGCCGTGCTACAGCTCGTGTGCGGAACCACGGCGCTAGTAATGGCCCCGGCGGTGCTGGGCGGTCCGATTCCTCGAGACATGGTAGGTTGGGTGATTGTAGAGATGGTGGGCATAACCGCCGTGTTCGCCACCTTGGGTTTCTTGGCCCTCAAAACACCTTTACCGGCGGCGGCCATCGGTTTGGTTCTTTATTTGTTGTTGACTTTGGCCGCCGTGGTTGCCAACCCGCAAATGGGCCTGCGCGGTTTTTATATCAAGATTATAATTATTTCTTGCTGGGACGGGCCGTCTGGACCTCCAGTCAAGCCGAGAAATCCGAGGAACCCCCAGAATCAAAATGATGTTTAGGGAGTGGGAAAAAGGAGAACGAGTCACGACAAGCTGCAATTTTTCATCGCCATTCCCAAGACCGATTCCGGGCCACGAAAGCGGTAACGGAAAAGCCAAATTCCAAACTTCCAGCCAATACCCGGGGGTTGTTTAATCTTCTACCCCCCCCGATTTTGCCAGGAACCAAAGGAAAGCCGGATTCGCGCGAGGATTTCGCGCCACCGCCGCTGAACCGTCCGGAGAGAAAGGCTGATTTCCGCGGCGCTTTCCTTGAGATGTTTTCCCACCTTGAGCCCATCCCAAATTTTTTCGCAAAAGCGGATCGGCAACTTGGAGGGCGCTTTCGAATTGCACCAGCATTTCTTGCCAGGCGCTGGTTGCGGTTGCCTCGAAAGGTAAAGTGTTTTGACCCAGGGGCGCATTCTTTGCCTGCCGATCATGTTTTTGCCGGCGGGCCAGGCGGCGCACAAAATCCAAAAAATACCGCGGGAGCACCTGTATTTCCAGAAAAGTCCCAAAGCTGCACCCATGCGGTTGCATCACTTGCCAGACGTCGTAGTGGTCAATGGCCCGCCGCGTCCAGAAAAAAACCGCCTCTTGGACGGCGTCTTTGCCGTCCTCCAGGCTCAAATGCTTGCCCCGCGCCAGGCGAAGGATCAAGCGGGTGGTCTTCTCCCGGTATCGGACTATCAATTCGTTGGCTGCCCCCGGGATACCGGCCTGGGCCATCAGCACCAGCACTTCATCCACGGTGTGCGGCAAATCAAAAGTAAAGTGTTTTTGCGCTTCGCCGGCCACGGCCCCCTCCTCGGGTGTAGCACCCCTCGTTCCCAAACTCTGTTTGGGAACGCCGGTCCGCGAAACTCCGTTTCGTTTTTGCCGTCGAACAGAGTTTCGGGGAAGGGGTCCCAAACAGAGTTTGGCAACCAAAAAAAAAAAAGGAAAGAACGCAAGGGCCAAAACCCACTGGCTTTGTACCCGAAATAGGCCCGCGTATCTTTAAAAAAAGGAAAAATTCGGCAATTTTTTTGGCACGGTTGCGCTCCAGCGGCAAATATAAGTATAGAGCGAGCGGCAGGAAATAACTTACCTGGCGCGCCACCTTGACCGCGCCCTCGCTGCTCTTGACCGGCACCCTGACAACCTGGGG
This sequence comes from uncultured Alcaligenaceae bacterium, assembly GCA_964518515.1. GTDB lineage: Bacteria > Planctomycetota > Planctomycetia > Gemmatales > Gemmataceae > CAZFGM01. Next base: position 7,398 of record CAZFGM010000363.1, read on the forward strand.
CACCAGCACCGGCCTGGGCGACGCCATCGGCCTGGGCGCCGGTTAGCGCCAGCGTGTGCAGCGCATCTCCAAGGTAACGGAGGGTGCCGTTGTTTGTCAAGGTGCCGTACCCGCGAGGTCCGCGGTGGGGTGCAGGACACGCTTTGCGCCGCAAATTACTTTGCGGTTTCGGTAATTCCGG
>CAZFGM010000364.1:0-7567 GCA_964518515.1 uncultured Alcaligenaceae bacterium
GTTTTCTTCTCTACTTTATTCGACAGCGCACCTTTGTAGGTCAGCCTTTCCAGGCTGACGCATTTTGTTCAACCTCAATCAAGCTGGGCAACCCCGTCAGGCTGGAAAGCCTGACCTACATCAAGGTTTAACCGGCCAGCCGGTGCAAAAGGGCCCGGTTGGCTTTGACCCAGGCTATGGTTTTTTCCAACCCTTGCTCCAGGGTCGTCCGGGGTTTCCAGTTTAATACTTGGCGAGCCTTATCGATGTTGGCGGCCATGACCATGATCTCGTCCGGACGTGTCGGCAACGCTCCCAGCAAGGCGCGGGCGGTCGTGCCCGTCAGCGACAGAATGAGCCGCACTACGTCCTTGACGGGGGTTCCCACTCCGGAGCCGATATTGATCACGGATTCGGGAGGCAGGGGTTTGGTCCCGGCCAGGATCAACGCCTCGATGACATCCTCGACATAGACCAGGTCCCGTTGTTGCTCCCCGAGGCTCATGGGCAGGTCCCGGCCGTCCAGGGCGGCGAGAATCGTTTGCGGGACCAAGCGGCGCGGATGTTCCCAAGGGCCGTAAGGCATGAACAACCGAAGTTCGACGGTGGGCAGGCCGTACATGCGCGAGTAGGTCTGCAGAAGAGTGGCCGCCGCGGCTTTGGCGGCGCCGAGGATGGTAGCCGGCTTCAGCGGCTGATCTTCGGTAAAGGAAGAATCGGCTCCATAAACCGCCGCCGAACCGGTATAAACCAGAGTTGTTCGCGGGGCCTTCCGCAAGGCCTCTAGTAGGTACAAAGTCCCCAGGGCGTTGACGCGGAAATGTTCCTCCGGGGCAATCGTCGGCGGGTTGAAGGGAGTGGCGGCCAGATGAAAGACGATGTGCGGGGCCGCCTTTTCCACCGCCTTGCAGACGGCGGCTTTGTCGGTAACATCGCCGTCAAGGAAACGGAGGTCTCCGGCGATAGACTCCAGGCGCGTGCGGTTCGAAGCGGGACGCGCCAGCAGACTTACCTGGAAACCGTTGGCGACCAGGCGGTGGGCCAGGTTGGCCCCCAGCATGCCCGTGCCGCCAATCAACAAAACGTGCTTCATAATGCCTCAGGCGATCAAGCGCAATCCCTCTTCCCGGCTGCCCTGGGCGTACTCGGTGAGCACGACGCGGGAACCGTGGGATTCACAGGCAAAGGTAATTTCCTTCAGCTCGGCCAGTTCGGCGCGGATGGCATCCTGGCATTCCGGACGAACGACGAACAGGAGAAACCCGCCTCCCCCCGCGCCGCAAATCTTGCCGGCCAGGGCGCCGGCGTTTTTCGCGCGCTGATACCAGGAATCAATGTGCGGATTGCTGATCTTGCTGGCCAATTGCCGCTTGAGGTGCCAGCCGGCATCCAAAACGCCGGCAAAGCGTTCGGGATCGAAATGTTGTTGCAGCAGCAGGCGCAATTCGCCGGCTTGCTTGCGCATGGTCAATAAGGCGTCGCTTTTGTGGGCGGTGTTGCTTTTTTGCTCGGTCAGAACCGAGGTGGCATCGCGATCCATGCCGGTCCAGAACATTTGCAGATGGTCCATGAGCTTTTTCAGACAGCCGTTTCCCCGGATAGGCTCCAGGCTGACATTGCCGTCGCGCTGAAACGAAAAAAAGTTGCACCCGCCGAAAGCGGCCGCGTAATGGTCTTGTTTGCCGATCGGCCGCCCGAGCACGTCCATCTCGATGTTGGCCGCTTCTTCCGCCAATTGCGCGGGCGAAACCCGCTCGTCCCGGAACGTGTGCAAGGCGTGGAGCAAGCCGACGGCAAAGCTGCTGGAGGAGCCCAGCCCCGAACAGGCCGGCAGATCGCCCACCGTGCTCAGGTACAGGGGAGGATCGACCGGGACCAGCCGCAAGCACTCCCGCGCGATGGAATTTTTGATTTCCTCCAAGCCATGGGCGAGTTCCGTATCGGAATAATTCAAGCGGTATTTCTCGCCGAACAGATCGCCGTGGCGTTTGAGGGTGACGTAAATGTAATGGTTGATCGCCGTGCTGACCACGGCGCCGCCGTGCTGCTCGTAGAAGTCCGGCAAGTCGGTGCCGCCGCCCGCGAAGCTGACCCGCAGCGGCGTCCGCGTCATCACCAGTCGTGGCTGCGAGACGAACTTAACCATGTTTGAGTCCCCACTGGTAGGGAATGTCCGGGGTGAAGGGATCCAGACGGATGATTTCATCCGGCCGGTGCGGCTCGCTGGCGCAGTTGGCCAGGATCACCATTTTGTCGCCGTAGGCCTTGTAGCCGTTGGCGATGCCCGGGGGCATCTGGACCAGGCAATAGTTGTCCTCGCCAAAAAACACCTCCTGGAGCATCCCTTTGGTCGGCGATCGTTCCCGGAGGTCATACATGACCAGTTTGGCACGTCCGGAAATAACCGCGTTGTTAATGGTCATGGACTTGTGGATGTGCCACGCCTTGATAGTCCCGGGCCAGGCGCAGGAGAAATAAATCTCCCCGAACCCGAGGAAGTGCGGATCGCTGGCCTTGAGCATGTGCATGATCTTGCCACGCTCATCCACGATCTGCCGCAGAGGAATGATTTTAACTCCATCAATCATCAGGCCACCTTTCGCGCCTCTTGCCAGCGCAAGTGCGTGTCGAGACGTCCGGAATTGAGCAGCTGATTCAGCCAGGCCAGGCGGGTGAAACGGGCATCGTGAAACTGGTTTCGGGTCAAAGCCACTTTCCGGAAAGCCTCGTACAACTCCCGAGCGCCGGTCCGCGCATCCCACTGGAAGCGGAAATGCGGAAACGTGCGGGCGAACTTGGAAAAATCGGCTTTATAAGTCCTCTGATCCGCGCCGGTCGATTTGCAGATCTCCAGCGCGCAACCCGGAACGGTATTAACCACCATGTGGGCCAGCTCGATGATCTGGTGATTGAGGTGGTTGGCGCCGTTGTTGAAGGTCTGGTTATGGACGATTTCAACAGGCGCTTCGAGCACGGCCAGAAACGACCGGGCAATGTCCTGTACATGGATCACCGGCCGCCACGGCTTGCCGTCGCTGAAGACCTGCACTTTTCCGCTGGTGACGGCGGCGGCCATCAGGTTGTTCAATACCGTATCGAAGCGCATGCGCGGCGATACGCCGTACACCGTGCCGTTGCGGAGAAAGGTCGGCGAAAACCCCTCTCCTGCCAAGTGGCGGATTTCCTGCTCGGCTTGGACCTTGGAAGCCGCGTACTCCGTCTTCGGGTCGAGGGGCGACTTTTCACTCACCTCGGCCGCTTCGGTCATGCCGTACATGATGCAGGAAGACGAAAACAGAAAGCGCCCGACACCGGCCGCCTTGGCCAACCGGGCCAAACGCACGGACGCCTGGTAGTTGATCTCCTTGGTCCATTGCGGATTCAGGTTGCCGATGGGATCATTGCTCAAGGCCGCCAGGTGCACGACGGCGTCGAACCCCTCCAGATCGACGGGTTCCAGGTCCCGAATGTCTTTGCGCATTGTTGTTAGCGGAGCGGGACAGGGAGTAAGCAGGCACTCCCGAAAAAATCCGCTGTCCAGACCGGTAACCTGATATCCCGCTTGCTGGAAATGGGGAGCCATTACGGAACCTAGATATCCTTCATGGCCGGTGATGAGGACGCGCTTTGTCATGGGTTTCATCTCGTCAATATTTTTCCATGTGGGGCAGGCATTCTTGCCTGCCAGGCAGACAGGAATGTCTGCCCCACATTGTGTCAATCCTACCCCGCGCCAACTATACTTACCTTTGCTGCGGGCCTGGAACCAAGGCTCGGGCCCGGTCAGGAGGCGAGCGACTCGGGGTTTTCTTCCCAGGCCGCCGCGGCGAGCATGTTCGGAAAACTTAACAGCTTTCCGGGGTGCGGGACGTCGATCGGCTGGTCCCACGGAACCGGGCCGGGCAAGGGCCGCGGACGCCAGAGCAGCCATCGGGCGACCGCTTTCAACGTTTGTTTCAGCCGCCGCCGCAGGGGCAAGCGCTCGGGTAGGCCGAGCACGGCCCGCTGCACTTTCGCCGGCTGAGCCCGCAGGGCCGCCTCCCAGGCGGACCGCTCCTCGGCCATGTCCGTGCCCCGCATCTGCATCTCGCGAATGTCGCTTAGGGCCTCGCGGAAATAGTTGCTGACGTCGAGCCCAAAGGCCGCCAGGCGGCCGCCGAGGCGCCGCCGCAAGCGGAGATAATCGTTCCACATCAAGTTGGTGGGCAGGAAGGCCGTTTTGATCGGCACCTCCTGATACAGGTCCTGGGGGCGCACCTTGGACTCGACGAGGAACTGCTTGCCAAGCTCGGTCTTGGCCTTGAACTCCTGGCCGGTGCTGCAAGCGCGGCCGACCAGGGCCAGACCGGCCCGCACCTGGACCGTCCAGTCCGCCTCGGCCAACAGCAGAAAAGCGGAAGTGCAGTCGGGCGCCACCGGGAGGAACAGCCGGCCAGCCGGGCCGCGGCGTATGCGCTCCACCACTGCCCGCCGGCAACAGGAGTTGATGCCACGCGGCAGCACGGCCAACGCCTCCGCCCGGCTCCGCGAAACAAAGGTGCGCAGCACCTCGTCCGACGACACTACCACGTCGTCGTCCCTGCGGCGCACGTGGCGCGTGTACAGGGTGGGACCGCGGTCGTCAATCTGGTCAATGTGCCAGGTGAGGACCGGGGGAGCGGAATGCCGGTCGATGGCCTGCCGGAGGCGCGCCAGAGTCCACGGCCGCAGGACCTGCTTGTCTTCCAAGACCGTCAGATATTCTCCCCGGGCCGCTCGGCCGGCGTGCTCCCAGTTGTCGGCCATGGATAAGCCGCCGGTGCGGAGGTAGTGAATTCGCGGGTCGTGGAAACTCCGCACGACGCGCCGGGTGGCGTCTGTATCGTCGTTATCGCAGAGGATGAGCTCGAAATCGCCCAGCGACTGCTGCAGGACGCTCTGGATCGCGTTGCCGACCAGTTGGCTCCGGTTCTTCGTTGGCAGGACGACCGAGAACAACGGTCTTGCTGTCATGTTCCGCCTTCGGCAAGGAATTAAGCCGCCGTTTCGCCCCTTCGTGTCGGGGATTATTGGTTTTTTCTGAAATGATTCAAGGTCAACCCAGACACGTGGTTTGCGCTACTTGCCCCTTTAATGCGCTTGACCCCGTTGAAATGGGCTGAGAAGGTAGGTCAGGCTTTCCAGCCTGACCGATTTGCCAAGGCCCCCAAGTGTGGGCAAACTTCGTAAACTTGGAAAGGCTGGCTTCGTCAGCCTGGAAAGGCTGACTTCGTCAGCCTGGAAAGGCTGACCTACAGTGACAACTCTCACAGGCGGAAAGTTTCCCAGGTTAACTGGGTGCGAACCACTCCGGGGATGGCGCCGGCATATTTGTCGCGAAATAAACCCTGATGAGCCTGATCGACCACGGTGAATCCCAGGGCGTCATGCTCCTTGTAGTGATGGGTCACCGGATGGTAACTGGTCAGGCAGATCTGAAGGGAAAAAGAGCCTTCATTGAGCAAATTGGCCGGAATGGTGCAGGTGGCGGAATAAATTCCCGGTGGGAGGCCGGCGCGGGTGTTGGGCGCATCATAGTTGTTGGAGGCGACAAAAACGCAAACCCCTTCCTTGGTAAAGAGGGCGAAATTGGCGGTCAAATCGATTTCCGAGCTGAGCCGTTCATAGAGGATTTCCACGCGGATGGGTTCATGGATGGCAAACTGGTCCCGGCACTGGCCCGCGGCGTCGAGCAAGCGGGCGCGCACCAGACGGCAGACGTCCGAGTTTCGCGGGTTGTACGTGGCCGGCCAGGTGCGGGCACAAGGTGGATCGGCAGACTCATGGAAGTAACCCTTGACCACTTCCGCGGTCGGGCCCAGCCGTTCGATCCGGCCTTCCTGAAGCAAGACGGCCCGCTGGCACAACCGCCGGACCGATTGCATGTCATGGCTGACAAAGAGGACGGTGCGGCCATGGCCCGCCACGTCCTGCATTTTGCCGAGACATTTCTTCTGAAAGGCCGCATCCCCCACCGCCAACACTTCGTCCAGCAGTAACACCTCGGGGGTCAGATGGGCGGCGACGGCAAAAGCCAGACGCATGTACATGCCGCTGGAATAACTGCGCACCGGCTGATCGATGAAGCGCTCGATCTCGGCAAAGGCCACGATGTCGTCAAAATTCCGCGTGATCTCCGCCTTGCGCATGCCCAGGATGGTGCCGTTGAGGTAGACATTTTCCCGGCCAGTCAGGTCGGGGTGAAAACCGGTTCCCACTTCCAACAGCGAGCCAACCCGGCCCTGGATGCGGGCGATTCCTTCGGTAGGCTCGGTGATGCGGGACAGGACTTTTAACAAGGTGCTCTTGCCGGCGCCGTTGCGGCCGATAATGCCGACCACTTCCCCTGGCTGCACGTCAAACGAGACGTTTTTCAAGGCCCAGAAGATGTCGGCGTCCCTGGCCCGGGCCGGGCGGCGCGGCCAGAGTCGTCGCAGCCATCGCCGCACCTTTCCGCGCGGGGAAGTATCCCTTCGCCCCGGGCGGGCCAGGGGATACGCTTTGCCCAGGTTGTCCACGCGAACCGCAAAGTTTCCCATGGCTTATACCACATCCGCCAGGGTATTTTCGATGCGCCGGAAATAATACAACCCCCCGATCAACAACAGGGACACGACTCCCAGGGACATGGCCACGGCGGCCAGGGAAAGGGTGCCGTGGCCCAAAAGGGCCCACCGGGTCCCTTCCACCACGGTGACCATGGGGTTCACACTGTAAAGAAACTGCCAGGATGCCGGAACCAGACTGACGGGGTAGATAATGGGGGTACAAAACATCCAGAATTGCAACAGGGAAGGCAAGGCATGGCCCACGTCGCGATAATGCGAATTCAGGGCGGCCAGCCATAAACCCACCGCCAGGGCGGTGAGGGCGGCGATCAGGGCAAACACCGGCAACAACAGGGCCGTCGCCGCCGGCGCCATGCCGTGACAGCCCATGATGATCAGCAGCAGGCCAACGGTTATGGGCACATCGACCAGGCGCGACAGCGCGGTGGCCAACGGCACCACCAGGCGCGGAAAATAGACCTTGGTTATCAAATTCTGGTTCGCCGCCAAACTGGTGGTCGCCCCGGTTACGATTTGCGAAAAAAGGTGCCAGGGAAGTAACCCGCAAAAAAAGAACACCGCATAAGGCACACTCCCTGTGGGTATCCGGGCCAGGAAACCGAAAACCACCGTGTAGATCAACATCGTGGACAGCGGATGGAGAACGATCCAGACCACGCCGAGCAAGGTCTGCTTGTAGCGGACCTTGAGATCGCGCCAGATCAGGAAACCCAGCAAATCCCGGTAGGCCCACACATCGGCCACTTTCAGAGCCGCCCAACCGTGCGAGGGCCGGATAATCAGCAACGAGCCGCTCTGGGCGGGATATTCCGGCGAAGTGGTTTGCTCTTCATGGTCAAGTTTTTCCAAAACGACTTCCAACTTCTTTCTCCCTTTCCTGTTTTCCGCGGCCATTCCATGGTCTTTGGCCGAGGGAATAACAAAGGATCACCAATCACTCAAGATCAACTCAATCAGGCGCGTGCGGGCTAGGTCATGCAAGTAGCACGGATTTCCTAATC
>CAZFGM010000365.1:0-7553 GCA_964518515.1 uncultured Alcaligenaceae bacterium
GCTTGAGCGTAATCAAATTAATGGGAAGCAAAAAATCCCTGGTGAACGGGGCTGAAAAACAAGCCAAAACTATTCCTCCTTCCCAAATTACTTTGCTACAGTCTCGATTTCTAAGGTAAATCTTTTGACCTGATAAAATAGTTTCACGTCGGGGCTTACGCCAACCTCGCCCAGGCGACAGCAGAGGACGTTATGGAAAAAATGAGAATAGAACGGGCGGCCGAAGGAATTACTCAAGCAGTGAGGCCTAGAAAGGCAATGGCTGTCATAATTCGCGACAAACCCCCCACCTACGACTGGGGCTGGTTTTCCCGAGAGGACCAACGGATGCATCTCCAGGCGGTGGACAAGGATCATCGACGCCTCCATTACAAAGTGTGGCTGGAAGAAAGAGGGCGAAGAGTTATCCAACCTGAACCCGGGATACCGCCAAAAGTTTGGAAGGTGCTCCAAACCGAGGTAGTAAAACAACGAGGCAGGATCGAGGCCTACTGGATCGCTTTTATGATCAAGAACGGTTGGCTCAAAGTTCGGTTGAAAGGCGACCTCATAACGCTCTTCGCCTACCCCAATACCCCGAACCGCTTCGGGCGGACGATCCACTTGTCCGAAATAATCCCAAACAAGGAAGTAGCGGTGAAAGTGACCCCACAAGACGTGGTACTTAACGCGGAGTTCGCCATGTTGGAAATCTTCCCCAAAATGGAAGAGGGGGCCAGGATTCATGAGCCGTTGGAAAATGTCCTTTGGCAAGGATGAAAGTGGCCTCAATCTTGGAAGCTAGTCTAACGGTCCAACTATCTCAAAACTCCACACAGACCCCCTTCAAAAAGTGGTCTACAACCTTGGCACGCAAAGACTGGTTGACGCGAAACGGCAAGCCGGTCAATCGGTGAATAGCGCCTCGACATAGGCGTCCGGATCGAACTCCTCCAGGTCGTCGAGTTTCTCGCCGACGCCGATGAACTTCACCGGCAGGTTGAGCTTGCTCTTGATGCCGAAGATGGCGCCGCCCTTGGCGGTGCCGTCGAGCTTGGCCAGAATGATGCCGGTGCAGTGGACGATCTTCTTGAAGTTCTCCGCCTGGGCGATGGCGTTCTGACCGTTGGTGGCGTCCAGGACGAGCAGCACTTCGTGCGGGGCGCCGTCGATTTGCTTGCTGACGATGCGGTGGATTTTTTCCAGCTCGCGCATGAGGTGGGCCTGGGTGTGCAGCCGGCCGGCGGTATCGACAATGACAACGTCGAAGTTGCGGGCCTTGGCCTTTTCGCAGGCGTCGTGGGCCACGCTGGCCGGGTCGGCGCCCTGCACGTTCTTGACGATCTCGCAGCCCAGGCGCTGGCTCCAGATGGTGAGCTGCTCGACGGCGGCGGCGCGGAAGGTGTCGCACGCCGCCACCATGACCTTCTTGCCCTCGTCCATCGAGCGGCGGGCCAGCTTGGCGATGGACGTGGTCTTGCCCGAGCCGTTGACGCCGGCCACCATGACCACGGTCGGCCCGTTCGGACTGTAGCGCAGGCCGCCGTCCGGGTTGGCCAGCAGCGACTTGAGCTGGTCCTTGACGAACCTCTCGACGTCGCCGGTGATTTCCTTGTCCTGAAAAGCCTGGCGCACGCGCTCGACGATTTCCGTGGTCGCCACCGTGCCGACATCGGCCAGGTACAGGCGCTCCTCGAGCTTGGCCAGGAAATCCTTATCGACGCGGCCCTTGAAGCTGAACAACTCGGCGATGCCGGAAAAGAGGCTGCGCGTTTTGGCCAGCCCGGCCTTGATCTTGTTGAAGATGGCGCGAAACACCATGACGTTTTCCTTTGCCTTATCCAACAGTCTGCGTCTTGTCCTTGCACGAGCCGAATCCTGAAAACGACACGACCTTTACTTTCCACTTCCTGGCCGCTGGGTCCGGGCGAAGAGTTTACGTAACGGCAGCGAAAAACCGGGGAGCACTTTTCCTCCCTCCAGTTTGCCGTTGCTGTCGATTTCCTTTTTGTCGGTGCGTGAAGTGTACACGACCGCTATTTGTGATTTTGGATAAAGGAACCACACCAGGCGAACGCCGGCCTTGAAATAGTCCCGCAACTTGAGCGCCATTTCTTGCCTAGTATTTCCTCGGCTGATCACTTCCACGGCAAGGTCCGGAATAGCGTCCAGAATGGCGCCTTCCGCCAACTCCACCTCGGGCATTCTTTCCCAGGACACGAAACAAACATCCGGTATGCGAATTCTACCCGGCTTGAGACGAACCGGTCCATCGGCGGTTAAAGCAATGCCCCGGTTTTGCTTTTCCAAATAGTCCCATAAATAATGCCCGACCAGCAAGGCGATGACCGATTCTTTCCAGCCCATGGGTTTCTCCACCAGCACGCCGTCCACCAGTTCGACCAGACGTTTATTGGCAGCCTCGAGAAGGGCCACGGCATCTTCTTCCGTCGCGGTGCCGGGCGAAGGCTGTAAGAGAATGCGTTCGGGCGGGATGTTGCCGAGCTTTTTCAGAAGCTGCCCCAGGTTCTTAGGGGCGGTTTTTTCCAGGAGAGCGGCCATAAATCCTCCTTGCTGCAATCATAAATCGGATGGGCCCAGGCTGCAACACCACCCGACGGCCCGACGGCAGATCGAATGCCACCAATCTTGTGGATAAGCGGGTGGCCGGGATGGGGTTAAAGTCGCCAACGGATTATTACCCATTCCGGCCATTGCCATTCCCCCCCTGGCGGGCGAACTGCACCCGCCCCGCCCCCAGGATGGTTTCCAGGTCGCTTTTTACCAGCGTGTCGGGATTGATGCGGAACTCCTCGCTGCTCTTGAGCTTGAGCCATTTGCCGGCGGCGTCCTGGATGTGCAGGAAGACGGGGACCGCGCCGCGGGCACGCGCCAGGACGTGGGCGACCGCTTCGATTTGCGCTGGGCCGTGTTCTTTCAAGTTCATGAGCAGGACCAGGCCGGTGGTGCGTTCTTTCTTGCCTTGCTCGAAGGTGAGAACTTTCGTCAGGATCAGGCCGGGTTCCTCGCGATTGCGCTCGACGAAGCCGTTCACGAACACGATTTTGTCTTCTTCGAAAAGGTCCTTGTAGCGGACGAAATCGTCGGGCCACATGACGCACTCGGTGCTGCCGGTGAAGTCCTCGAGCTTGCAGCGGACGTAGCGGCTATTGCCGTTGCGGGCCTTCTTGGTGTTCATGAAACGGACCTGGGTCACCATGCCGCCGAGAAAGACTTCGCTGTTGGCCGGCAGGTCGCCGAGCTGGCTGACCGTGTGCGACGAGAAGCGGGTCAAGTCGTCGCCGTACTGGGCCAAGGGATGGCTGGAGATGTAGAAGTCGAGGGCTTCCTTCTCGCGTTTGAGCTTTTCGCTGGGAGGCCATTCGGGGATGTCGCGCAAGCCCTCGGTGGCGGCGGCCCCGTTTTCCTCGCCCGTCTCGAACAGGCTGCCCTGGCCGTGGAGACGGTCTTGTTGAACTTCGCCGGCGGCGGCGATGGCCCGCGGCATGGCCTCCCACAGCTGCGCCCGCCACGCCCCGAACTTGTCGAAGGCGCCGGCCTGGATCATCTTCTCGATGGCCGTCCGGGGAACGACTTTCAAATCCACGCGCTCGCAGAAGTCGAATAGATCGCGGAAGGGCTCACCCCCCCTGTCCCCCCCTTGCGAAGGGGGGGATGGGGAGGTCCTTGCCCGCACGATGTCGGCGGCGGCGCCGCGCCCCAGCCCCTTGATCGCCGTCAGGCCGAACAGAATCTTGCCGCTTTTGACGGTGAACGCGACATCGCCTTCCTGCACGTCCGGGGGCAAGACCTCGACGCCGAGCTTGCGGGCGTCGGCGATGTGCTCGACCATGATGTCGCGCTTGTTCGAGTCCTCGATCTCGCTGGACAAGAGGGCGGCCATGAACTCGGCGGTGTAGTGTGCCTTGAGGTAGGCGGTCTGGTAGCCGAGGTTGGCGTAGGCGGCGCTGTGGGATTGGTTGAAACCATAACCCGCGAACTGAATGATCAGGTCGAAAATCTTCCGCCCGGTTTCTTCACTCAGCCCCCGTTCCTGCGCCCCCTTGATGAACTCGGCGCGGCGCTGATCGATGACATCCTCTTTTTTCTTGCTGATGGCCTTGATGCAGGCATAGGCGCTGCCCAGCTCGATGCCGCCCAAGCGATTCAAAATCCGCATGATCTGCTCTTGATAAACCAAGACGCCGTAGGTCTCGGCCAGGATTTCTTCCATGAGAGGATGCTCGTAGACCGGCTGTTCGCGGCCGTGCTTGCGGTTGACGTAGGCCTCGACCATGCCGCCGCCGAGCGGACCGGGGCGGTACAGGGCGTTGACGGCGATCAGGTCGCGGATGTTGTCGGGCTTCATCCGCTTTAACAGCTCGCGGATGCCGTCGGATTCCATTTGGAACACGCCCTTGGCGTCGCCGCGCTGCAACAGCTCGAAGGTCTTCGGGTCAATCAGGGGAATCTTGTGCGGGTCGATCTTGATGCTGTGATTTCTTTCGATGAGCTTGACACAGTTATCGATCAGGGTCAGGGTGCGCAGGCCGAGGAAGTCCATCTTGAGCAGGCCGACCTTTTCCAGGTCCCCCATGACCCACTGGGTGGTGACAACGGCCTCGGCGGCGCGGTTGCCGTTATCGTAACCCTTGCGCAGGACCTTGTTGAGCGGGACGTAATCGGTCAAGTCGCCGTTGGCAATGACGACGCCGGCAGCGTGGGTGCCGGCGTTGCGATTGGTGCCTTCCAGCTTGCGGGCGAGATCGATGAGCTGGCGGATATCCGTGTCGGTGTCGTATTCCTTCTTCAAGTCGGGGCTGAGGGCCAGGGCGTCGTCGAGGGTGATGTTGAGGACACGGGGCACCATGTTGCACAGGCGGTTGACCCGGTCGAGCGGGATGTCCAGGACGCGGCCGACGTCGCGGATGGCCGCCTTGGCCTGCAGCGTGCCGAAGGTGACGATCTGGGCCACGCTTTTTTCGCCGTACTTTTGCCGGACGTAATGGATCACCTCCTCGCGGCGCTCCTGGCAGAAATCGATGTCGATGTCCGGCGCTTCGCCGCGGTTGGGATCGAGAAAGCGCTCGAACAGGAGGTCGTATTCGAGCGGATCGACGTGGCTGAGCTTGAGGACGTAGCTGACCAGGGCGCCGCAGGCCGAGCCACGGGCGCTGGCGGGGATGCCCCGGCTCTGGGCGAAACGCACGAAATCCCAGACGATGAGGAAATAACTGGCGAAGCCCATCGTGCAGATGACGTCGAGTTCGTGTTCCAGGCGTTGGGCCGCCACTAGCGGCTTAGCGGGATAACGTTCGGCAAAGCCCTGTTGGCACAGTTCACGAAGGTACTCCTCGGGCGTTGGGTTTTTTGTAGGACGGATTTCTAATCCGTCCGAGGCGGCTTGGACGGATTGCAAATCCGTCCTACAGGGAGGAATGAACACCGGGAAATGCCGGCTCTTGAAATCGAGTTGAATGTCCACGCTGTCGGCGATTTCCTGGCTGCGCTGCACCGCCGCCGCTTGCTCACCGAATAGATAATACATCTCCTCCGGCGAGCGAATGTAAAACTGGTCGCTGCCGTAGCGCATGCGGTTCTCATCCTTGAGCGTCTTGCCCGTGTTGATGCACAACAACACGTCGTGGGCGAAGTTGTCGTCGCGGCGCAGGTAGTGGGCGTCGCAGGTCGCCACCAAGGGGAGGCCCAGCCGGTTGGCGATGTCGATGGCGCCCTGGGCGCAGCGCTTCTGGATGTCCAGGCCGTTATTCTGGATTTCGACGTAGAAGTTCTTGCCGAAGACCCTGGCGAACCAGCGGGCCAGCTCGGTCGCCTCGTCCAGCTGATCCTTGAGGATGAACTCGCTGAACTCGGCCGAGGCGCAGCCGGACAGGCAGATAATGCCGTCGTGATATTGTTCGAGCAGCTCCTTGTCGATGCGCGGCACGTAGTGATAGCCTTCGAGGAAGGCGGCCGAGGCCATCTTGACAAGGTTTTTGAAGCCGGTAGTGTTCTGTGCCAAGAGAGTGAGGTGAAAGCCGGCCTCGCCCCGGCGCCGCGCTTCCCGGTCGGTCCGCTTGCCCGGAGCGACGTAGGCCTCGTAGCCGACGATCGGGTTGATGCCGGCGTCTTTGCACGCGCGGTAGAACTCGATGGCGCCGTACAGGTTGCCGTGATCGGTCAGGGCGCAGGCGTTCATGCCAAGGGCCCTGACCTGGGCCACCAGTTCGGGAATGCGGTTAGCGCCGTCGAGGAGGCTGTAATGGCTGTGGCAATGCAGATGAACGAAAGAACGATTGGACATGGCACCTGTCCTTGGTTTGTGGTCCGTTATCCGTGGCAAGCCAAAGGAACATTTTACCAGGGGTGTCAAGAGGGGACAGCTGAAGCCTGTCAGGCCGAAATCCGTAGTGACCGGCAGGTGGTGAGGTAGCTTTCTTCCAGTCGCACCGGAACGCACAGATCGAGGGCCAGCCACAGCGGAATAACGGGCAGAATTTTGCCCAGGGCCAGGGTTTCCGGCCAAACCTCGAGGTGGGGGTTTTTTCGCAAAGTTACGGCCCGGTAGGCCACCGCGCACAGGCCGGTCGGTGATTTCCACTCGGAACGCGAGGATTTTATTTCGAGAAGGTCTAACAGTTCGTCGTGCAGGTTGGCCGATCGGGATGTGACCACATCAATAATCACCAGGCCAATGCCGTGCTTGAGATAGCCGGCACACTTGGCGGCAAAGATGCGCCGACTGCCGGCGCGGTCCTTGTTTGCCGGACTGACCAACTCGATGGCGGCGCGCAACTCGGCGCCGCCTAGGTCTTGGTAAATCCGGATTTCGAAACTGTCCAGGTGAGCGAAATCTACCTTGACCGCGATCTTGGGCGGCACCGGCGACCAAATGGCCTTGGGCTTTTTCTTGCCGGCGCCGCGTCCCCCCCCTGCCCCTGGCCAAGAGAGGGGTTTGACACGGGGAGAAGTTTCTTCCATGGTGGCCACGTCGATTTCCAATTCCGGCCCCAGGCTGATCTCCGGATCGGCGAAATAGTGCGGTGGCAGGGTTTCCTGGTTGAGTTGCTGGGCAATAAAAGTAGCCCAGGCGTGATGAAAGCCCTCCCAACGGCGTGATCCATGCAAGGGCGGATGGAAATGATCGAGCAGCGGCATGCGAACCTCCGAATTGGGACCACACCTTTACTGCGCCGGCGCGATTCGCCCTCTTACCCTTTCAGGTCATTATTGTAAGGGCAAGCGCAGGAAATCGCTTGCCTACCACATCGTGGACACCGTTCCACGTCGCAACCAGGGACGTGGAATTGTCCTTTTATGACCCCGCAGTCATGGCACGGTCCGCATTCTGCTCCCCAATCTTCGCTTTCCTGCCCAAACTTGATCCGTTCGAAAGTTTTGCCAGCAATCGAATAGGTGGTGAATATTTGAGCTGCCTTGATGCGCTCGGGCCAGTCGGGGGCCATTTCCACCCCGTTATGAATAACATATTTGTTTTCCATAGCCGAAATTCCGCATAACCTCAATGCCCCGGCGCGATCCGCCCCTCCATCGGGCTGGACGCCTGGGCGTAC
>CAZFGM010000366.1:0-7531 GCA_964518515.1 uncultured Alcaligenaceae bacterium
CTGCACGGCTCATTGTATGAACACGCCTCGTCGGTCTGAGGCGGAGCCTCGTTAGGTTTCAAGCGGCTCGTTGAATATTAAATATCCCCGTGAGAAAAGCTGACCCATTGGCGCTACTGCCTTCCCAGGTCCCTCAGGAACGGGTTACAGCAGGGCGTCCAGATCTTCCTCGGTCAGGCGGACTTGCAATTCGCAGCCGACGACCCATTCGCCGTTGGGCCGCGGCGTGGAATGGACGACGCACGCACCCAGCTCGTAGCGCTTTTTTGTGACGGGGCTTCGCAATTGGATGACCACATAGGTGCCGACCGGAAGAGGGCGCAAGATTTGCAAGGCAATGCCGGCCAGGGAAAGGTTCTGCACCCAAGCGCGCTGGTATTCCTGATCGGCCACCAGGATCACCCGGCCCGGGGTGGCCGGCGGGCACTGATAGCGCACCGTGGCCCGATGGTCCACCCAATGGACCTTCTTCTCATTCCCCGTTTCCAGGGGAAAATATTGATAGGACACGCCCTTCTCCGTTCCGTTCCGAAAATACGGTCCGTTGAACCATAGGTCAGGAACGGAGGCTTGTCAAATGACGTGGGGAGTGGTAGAGGGGGGAGTGGGAGAGGGACACAACGGAGGCCAAACGGATCCAAAGACTCCCGACCCCTTGTATGTTCATTTCAAGGATTTTTTATGGACCCGAACAATGGACCGTGGATTACGAAGGAAGGTTTCTTCGATCCGCGGCAATTTCCCATCGACGGCATTTTGAAGCAGGCCATTAGTGATGATGAACGCCAACGTCATTCCGCTTTGGCGATGTTGCAAGCCATGTACGATCATGGCCGCAAGGAGGCGGGTGTTTTCCTCTTGGGCCTGTTGTTGACTTGCGAAGATGACAAGTTGGATCAACGCAGCGCCATTGTGGAGGCTCTAAAGATTGTCCAAACGCAGGCCTGTGCCGACCTTCTCTTCCGGGAACTGAAGCGCATCCAATGTTCCAACACGACACGACGTTACTTGACCCTGGTAATTAAAGTATTGGCAAATATGCCGTCTGAATTGGTGCTTGAGAAATTTACCTCGCTGGCCGATGACGATTTCTTTTCACCCCGGATGCGGGCTAAGTTCCAGGCCGTCCTTGAGCAATTTGCCATGGAAGACATTTTCTAAGCTGAGGGGTTCTACCTGAAGGTGTTCTGCCCTTTTGATCGATGTCGTGTTTTCGTTCTTTCGGGCTTTCGTGATTGTTTTTGACCGTGCTTGGCTGAGGGCGGCGGCTAAACAGCCGGCTCCACATCGAGGAAATTCGTACCATCGCAACGCCGTAGCGCCTCGGCCGGCGCCAGGGTTTTCCGCTTTTCGCAGGGGTGCCGGCGAAACCAGGACGTCACGACCAACATGCCGTCGAGATGTTCGTGGCTGTCCAGCGTCCGGGCTTCCTGCCAGTAAACTTCACGCAGCTTCTTGGCGGCACTCCGCCGTTGGTCGGCGGTTTGCGGTTCGGGAAAGACCGTGACGGTTCGGCCGCGGTGGATGAGGTACCACCACATCCGGCCATTGGTCCCCCGGATCGGATTGATGAAAGAATATTTTTCCAGGACCAGGAGGAGATGAGCGAGCTTGTCCCAAAGCCAGCGCAGGGCCTCGAGTCTATCGCGCAGGACCGCGGCGCGTTCGAATGCCTGAACGGCCGCCGCCGCCGTCATGTCCTGTTCCAGGGCAGTTAGCATGGCCCCATCCGTTCCTTCCAGAAAAGCGCGAACAGCCTGGACGCGGCGGGTGTACTCTGTCCGGGCACAGGCGGCGGCGCATGGCCCGAGGCAGGCGCCGATTTCATGGCGCAAACAGCCCGCGGTTCGCGGACCGGGAAACAGCTCGGCGTCGTCGGTGAACACCATCTCCTGCGGCGCGGGACAATCGCGCAGTTGCCAGACGTCATTGACTCGGCGGACCGCTTCGGCGGCGCGGGGCCCGGCGGGCACGGGACCGAAGCGGGCCAGGACCTTGACCCACGGCCGGCGGCTCAGGTAGACATACGGCGCCGGCGATCCGCCCAGGCAAACGAAGGCCAGCCGCCGGCGAAGCGGTTGCCCCTGGACATTGCCGCGTGGCCGCCAGCGGCGAATCAACTCCAGCTCGCGCAACAGGGCGGCAAACTCGCTCGGGTTTACTTCCCAGGCGATCGAAGAGGTGTGCCGCAGGATGCGTCCGCCGCGCGGTCCACGGCTGCGCGGCCGGAAATAACTCAACAGCCGCGCCCGCAGGTTTTTCGCCTTGCCGATGTACAACACCTCGCCCTGGCCATCGACCATGGCGTAGACGCCGGGCTTGCGCGGGCAAAGTCGCCGCACCTCGCTGCGTAACTGGGCCGCCTTGCGACCAGCAACCTGATGGAGCGGCGCTCGCTCGCCTTCCGGAACGAACGCGCTGGGGCCGAAATCGAGGGTTGTTTCGGGGAACAGAGTGTGCTTCATGGCGATTCCTTTCGCGCTGATGAAGATCTAAAACAAATCCTTTAAGCCGTCGAATGACCTGCCCGGAAGAAGTGGCCCTGCCAGGCATTTTTTGGAGTGCGGCGTGCGTCGCCGCTTTGGATCGAGGGGTACACTTCTTGGTCCTGCCGATCCAAAGCGGCGATGGACGCCGCACTCCAAATTGCACCTCACCGCTGAGCGACAACCTTTTTTCTCAAAATCCGCCTAAGGGCCTCCCCAGCGCCAAACAAATACCGTGGCGTCCTGGCTTGCCGACGCCAGCAAGGCGCCGTCGTGGGAAAAGGCCAGGCACAGAACGGGACCACGATGGCCCGCGAAGCGCTGGCGTTCTTTGCCGCTATCCACTTCCCACAGGCGAACGGCGCCGTCTTTCCCCGCGGTCGCCAGGAAACGGCCGTCGGGCGAGAAGACCACGTCGAGCACCTGCTGGCCTTCCAGGCGGCGGAGTTCGGCGCCTTTGACAACATCCCAAATACGAACGGTGCGGTCGGGACTGGCCGACGCCAGCCGATTGCCTTGGGGAGAAAAGGCCAAGGCCCGGACCCAACTCGCATGGCCCGGAAGCATACCTATCTGCTTGCCGCTGGCCGTATTCCACAGGCGGATGGTTTTGTCCGCGCCTCCCGTGGCCAAGACCTTGGCGTCCGGTGAAAAAGCCAGCGCCAGGACCCAACCGCCATGGCCCTTCAAATCCTGGAGTTTCTTGCTTTGCTGAACGTCCCACAAAATCGCCGTTCCATCCCAGCTGGCCGAAGCCAGCATTCGCACATCCGGGGAAAAGGCCAGGGCGCTGATGCGGTCGGAATGCCCGGCCAGCGGCTCCAGAACAACCTTTGTCCCTGTCCGAAAAATCTTTCCTTCGGTATCTCCGGCCGCCACCCACTGGCCCTTGCCAATCGCACTGGCGCAGAAGGATTTCTTTTTCGTCGTTATTCCATCCCGAACGTCACCGGTAGCCAGGTCCCAATTTTGAAAAAGAAGCTGATCCGCGCTGGTCATGTACAAATTTTTGTTAGTCGCGGTAAAGAAAAGGGCCTGCTTGGGCATGCCGGGTGCAAATAGCCATTCTCCGGCGGGAACGCGGCACAGATGAACGCGGTGATCTTCGCCGGCGGCGGCCAGGGTTTTTCCGTCGGGAGAAAAAGTCAGGGCGTGAATCCAGGCGCCGGTGGACTTGCGGAAGCGATTCTTCCCGGTCTGGGCATCCCACAAGCACAAGCTGGAATCATCACCGCCGGAGGCCAGCAACCGGTCGTCCGGCGAAAAGGCGACCGCATAAACCCGGCCCCGACTGGCGGCAATCTTCCGGATTTCCTTGCCGCTGGCCAGGTCCCAGAGGCGGATGTTGCCGTCCCAGCTGGCCGTGGCCAAACGGCCGCCTTGGTGGGCGACATGCAGCGACCAGACCCACTCGTCATGGCCTTTGAGTTCACGCGCTAGCCGGCCGGCCGGCATATCCCAGATTTTGACCAGAAAGTCCTGGCCGCCGGATACGAGCACTTGGCCGTCCGGCGAAAAGGCCAGCGCCGAAACCCAGCCTGTGTGCGCCCCGAAGCGCTGCAGCTCTTTTCCCGCTTGCACATCCGACAGGACGATGATCCCTTCGGAGTCCCCGGAAGCCACGATCTTTCCATCGGGGGAAAACGCCAGAGAACGCACCGAGCCCAACCCTTCTTTTTGTTCCCAGATTTTTTTGCCGGTTTGCCGATCCCACAGGCGCACGGTGCGGTTGGCCGCGCCAGTAACCAGAAAGTTTCCCTTGGGAGAAATCGCCAAAACCGAGGCCGGAGTCTGGATGCGGTTTTTCTCTTTGCCCTTGGCCATGTCCCACAAGCGCAGCATTTGATCGCCCCCGGCGGAAACGAGGGTTTGTCCGTCGGAGGTGAAGCTCAACGCGGTGACCGGACCCGCATGGCGAAAGGCCAGGTTCCCCAGCCGGGCGACAGCCCCGGGGGGCAACGCCTCCGCCGCCGGTTCTTTGGCCTGGCCAATAGCTTCCCGAGAAGCAATTCCCGATAGAAGCAGGTAAATGACCAAAATGGCCAGGGCATTGGGAGCCAAACACCGCTTCATAGACATCCTCGCGGCTCAAGGAGGTGCAATTTGGAGTGCGGCGTACATCGCCGCTTTGGAGTGGGGCGCATCGCGGCTTTGGATTGGAAAAATCCAAAGCGGCGATGTACGCCGCACTCCAAAAATGGCCCGGCAGTCTTTCAATGGACAGGTACGGAAACCAGCCCTACATGGCCAGGTCAAGAAAAATCAAACTTAGGGCGCCTTTCCCTACAATCCCTCCATGGCTTGAAGGTGCAGAAAAGTGGGCATAAGACAGGAGAAAGACAAATTCAAGTGCCTAAGGAGCGATCATGGCCCACTCGGTTGAAGACCTGAATCCCTTTCACATCGCCGCCCAGCAATTCGATCGGGCGGCGGCGTACATGCCGCACCTCAAGCGCGGCTTGATCGATTTCCTCAAAAAACCCAACCGCACCGTCATCGTCGAGTTCCCCGTGGAAATCGAGGACGGCTCGGTGCGGACCTTCACTGGCTACCGCGTGTTGCACAGCTGCGTGCGCGGTCCCGGCAAGGGCGGCATCCGTTATCATCCCGACGTCACCGCCGACGAGGTTCGCGCCCTGGCCTCGTGGATGACCTGGAAATGCGCCGTCATCGACGTGCCCTTCGGCGGCGCCAAGGGCGGCGTGGCTTTCAATCCCAAGGACCATAACGAAAACGCCATTCGCCACATCACCCGCCGCTACATCTCCGCGCTGGGCGACTTGATCGGGCCGCATACCGATATTCCGGCCCCCGACGTGTACACCGATGCCCGCACCATGGCGTGGATTTACGACACCTACGCCATGATGCACCCGGGTCAGAACTGCCTGGGCGTGGTCACCGGCAAGCCGCTGGACGTCGGCGGCTCGCATGGGCGGAACGAAGCCACCGCCCGCGGCTGTCTGTTTGCCACGCAGCGGGCCCTGGCGCGCGGCCTGGTTGCGGGCCTGAAAAACGTCACCGGCGCCACGGTGGCGGTGCAGGGCTTCGGCAATGCCGGCTCGATCGCCGCCCGCCTGTTTCACGAAGCCGGCGCCCGCATCATCGCCGTCAGCGATTCGCAAGGCGGCATTCAGCGCCCGGAAGGCCTCGACCTGGCCGCCGTCGCCGTCCACAAAAGTAAATCCGCCTCCGTGATCGGCACGCCCGGCACAAAAACCATCAGCAACGCCGAGCTTTTG
Source organism: uncultured Alcaligenaceae bacterium (assembly GCA_964518515.1). Taxonomy (GTDB): domain Bacteria; phylum Planctomycetota; class Planctomycetia; order Gemmatales; family Gemmataceae; genus CAZFGM01. The sequence continues at coordinate 5,729 of CAZFGM010000366.1, forward strand.
GCCTTGTCGTGCGACATCCTCATTCCGGCCGCCCTGGAAAGCCAGATTCGCCAGGACAATGCCGGCGGCGTCCGCGCCCGCTTCATCGCCGAGGCGGCCAACGGCCCCACCACCCCCGCCGCCGACCGCATCCTGCAAGAACGCGGCATTCCCGTCTTGCCCGACATCCTCGCCAACTCCGGCGGCGTCTGCGTCAGCTACTTCGAGTGGGTGCAAAACAACGAAAACGAACAGTGGGACGAGGGCGAGGTCAATTCCAAGTTGAAGGTCAAGATGGAACGCGCCACCGATTCGGTCATTGACAAGCAGGCCGAGATCAACCGCAATCCCCCGGCCAAGCTGGGCCCCATCGACCTGCGCACCGCCGCCCTGATCGTGGCCGTCAGCCGCGTCGCCGACGTGGCCCTCAAGCGCGGCATCTGGCCGTGAGCCCCGGAGCCGGCGCACCGAGCCGGCGAGCCGAGCCCCGTATGAGGCCGGGTTCCCGGCCCGACGTGCGGCACCCGGCCCCTTACGGGGCTCGGCTCGCCGGATTCACGTAAAGGCGAGCCGTGTCGCGTAAGCGACCGGGTCGCGCGTGCTCGAGTATGATCCTGACGCCACGGGTGATCCATGGACAAGTTTACTCCCCGGCTCAACGAAATTGCCACCCACTGGTCGAATGTGTTTCAGGCCCAGGAATCCCAGGGGGATACCGCGGCCGCCGCCCGCAATCAATTGCTGGTCCGCTACCACGAGGCGGTGCTGCGCTACTTCCGCGGCGAGCTCCGCGACGACCACGCCGCCGACAAGCTGTTCAGCAATTTCGCCGTGCGCGTGCTGGAGGTGGACGCTTTCCTCAAGCGGGCGGACCCGAATCGGGGCCGGTTTCGCGACTATCTCAAGGCCGTCCTGCGCCGCATGGTCATCGATCACTATCGCGAGCAGCAGCGCGAAGCGCAAAGGGTCCAGGAGTTGATTCCCGGCAGCGATAATGAACCCGCCGAGTCCAGCTCTCCTCCTGCCGATGAGGAAGAACAGCGCTTCCTGGCGTGTTGGCGGCAGGAGCTGATCAACCAGGCCTGGAAGGCGCTGGAACAGGTGGAAGGCCGAAGCGGCCAGCCCTACGGCACGCTGTTGCGGCTGCAAGAAAATACGCCGGGCATCCGCTCCGCCCAGCTGGCCGAAAAACTGGCCGCCCTGGTGGGCCGGCCCTTCACCGCCGCCGGCGTGCGCCAGCTCGTTCACCGCGGCCGCGAGCTGTTCGGCGACCTGCTCATCCAGGAAGTGGCCCGGTCGCTCAAAGCCGCCACCGATGAGGAAGTGAATGCCGAGCGCCTCGAGCAGGAGCTGATCGAGCTGGGCCTGTTATTTTCCTACTGCAAGGCCGCCCTGGAGCGGTTTCGCGGCAACGCCTGATTCGTCAGGAGTAGGACCAACCGAAATTCACTGTCATTTCATAATCGTCAAGCGGTCGAGCTCCGCGCCGTCCAGGCTTATTTGCCGTAAAGTCAGTTTCCTCCCGGCGATCTCCACCAGGGTGAAGTGGTTGAGGCTGGCGTGGTACTCCCGCGGCGAGAGCGACGGAGCATCTCCGAGCTGGACATACGGCTTGACCAGAAAGGGATCCTCAGGCAGGTCAGCGGCGGATAGATAACCACCCAGGAGAAATATGCTTGCCCAGGCGGTCAGGAAATTCCAAGCCGCGCGACCTACGTGGCATTTCACTTTCATTTTTTATCCTTGCTTTCGTCAAGTCCCTGAGGTTTACTTCCAAAGAATAACCACCCCCAGATATTCTTCTTTCTTATGCAACAATCCTTC
>CAZFGM010000367.1:0-7492 GCA_964518515.1 uncultured Alcaligenaceae bacterium
GTAGATACTAACAGGCACTTCTATCTCCAGAATGGCAGGTCCGCCTTCATTAGGGAAGACCTTACTCTTTGCTACCGCGATATCCTCAGGGTTTCCAGTAAGGCAATCCACATTCGCAAGACTGGTAGAGAACCCGCCGATGTCCTGCGGGTCTGGTTGTCCCCCCGGCTCCTTGAACTTCGGATCCGGACCGTACAACAGGATGGCCGCCGCCCGCCGCCGCGTTGTTCCATGCCGCAACCGGACAACGGGTTCGTCGCGGGCCATCACGCTTGCCATCGCCTCTCCACCACGTTATGACGCGAAAATCCTGCGAAATCTCTCATCGCGCGTCAGCTCGCCTTCGCGGCTAGGCGTTTCCTTGAGCAACCGCTCGACGACGGTGTCGGTGGTGATGCCTTCGGAGGCGGCGGTGAAGTTCGTCAGGATGCGGTGGCGCAGGACCGGGAAGGCCAGGGCCTGGATGTCCTCGCACTGGACGTGGCCGCGGCCGTACAAGAGGGCGCGGGCCTTGCCGCCCAGGACCAGGTACTGCACCGCGCGCGGGCCGGCGCCCCACGACAGCCAGTCGCGGATGAACTTGGGGATGCCCGGCTCGCCCACGCGCGTTTGCCGCACCAGCGCCAGGGTGTACTGGATCACATGGTCGGTGACCGGCACGCGCCGCACCAGCCGCTGCAGATCCAGAATCTGCTCCCCCGAAAGCACCGGCTGCAAATCTTCCTGGATCAGCGTCGTCGTTCGCCGGGCGATCTCGAACTCTTCCTTGAACGACGGGTAGCGGACGAAGACCTTGAACATGAAGCGGTCCTGCTGGGCCTCGGGCAGTGGATAGGTGCCTTCCTGCTCGATGGGGTTCTGCGTGGCCAGGACGAAGAACGGGTCGGCCAGCTTGTGGCGGACGCGGCCGGCGGTGACCTGGCGCTCCTGCATGGCTTCCAACAGGGCCGCCTGCGTCTTGGGCGGCGTGCGGTTGATCTCGTCGGCCAGGATGACGTTGGCGAACAGGGGACCTTCGAGGAACTTGAACTCGCGGTGGCCCGTCGAGCGGTTCTCCTCGATCACCTCGGTGCCGGTGATGTCGGACGGCATCAAGTCGGGCGTGAACTGGATGCGGCTAAAGGCCAGGGACAGGCACCGGGACAAGGTGCTGATCATCAAAGTCTTGGCCAGCCCGGGCACGCCTTCCAGGATGCAGTGGCCCCGGCAGAAAAGGGCGATCAACAGTTCCTCAATCACCTGGTCCTGGCCGACGATGACGCGGGCCAGTTGCCGCTTGATGTCCTTGAAGCCCTCTTGCAGTCGGCGGACCGCTTCCAGGTCGCCGCCCGATAATTTTTCTCCCGCGGGAGTAGCTTGAAAAGGCGCGGGCGCCGTACCCGCCGGAACTACTTCGGCTGTCACATGCTCGTTCATGTGTGGCTCTTTCACCTCTAAAGAAGAAACCCAAGAAAATAACCAGGCTCGGCACCCCGCGGTGCCAACCCGCCCGGTCGGATTGTACTGGTAGGATATTGGGAAAGGCCCAAGGGGATGGGGCTTTCTTGGCGCTGGCATCCTAGCGAAAATCCGAAATCCGAATATCGAAATCCGAAACAAATCCGAAATCCTAAATTCGAAACAAAGTTTCGTTTACTTTTCCAAGTTTTCGAATTTCGATATTCGAATTTGTTTCGAATTTCGATATTCGAATTTCGAATTTTATCAGTTTATCGTTGGAAAATAGGCAGGGTCCCCTTGTCTAGCTGCATGATGATGGCGTACATGGCGGTCGAATACACCGGGCCGACGCCCCAGCCGCCGCCCACGAAACTGCCGTCGCTTTGCTGAATGCGCTGAATGTGATCGAACAGTGCGGTGCGGTATTTCGACCAGGTCATGCGGTCATTCTCCGGCGTCGGGCCGTACAGCTTTTCCCAACCGTCGTCGCCCAAGATGTACATGCACTGGGCGAAGTAGAAATGGGTGTACTCGTCGTGGCCGATGCGGCCGCCGCCGATGTTGGAGCCGATGCCGATGGTCCGCTGGCAATACTTGAACCACTTCTTGCACAATTCATCCTTGTACTCGCCGGCGTTGAACAGGCAGGAAATGGCGGCGGCCGTGATGGCCGGCCGTTCGTTGCGCGAGCGCAGGCTGTAATACACGCCGCCGCCCGGGCCGGTGCATTCCGCCAAATAGTTGTGCGTCTTTTTGATGACCTCCTTGGGCACGGGAACGCCGGCGTTGCGGGCGGCCCGCAGCCCCTGCACCTGCGTGATGGTCACCGATCCCTCATCGTTGTTGCCTCCTTCCGTCCGGGAAATGTAGTACCAGCCCCCCATGCGCTGATTGGGGTTTTTCGGGTATTGGTGATCGGACTGGGCGGCGGCGGTGTATTTGACGGCGCGGGTGAGAATGTCCTTGAGGCGTTCGCGGCGGTCCTTGTCGTCTTCATCGCCGTATACGCAGGACAGAAAGAGCAGGCCGAAGCCGTGGCCGTACATGTAGCGGCCGGACTCCGCCGGATGATCGGGGTTGCCGATGAGGCCGTCGCGGCCGCCGCCCTTCATGCACCGCTCCATGACCCAGTCGGCCGCCCGGCGAATGCTCTGGGCATACTTGCCTTCCCGGATGGTGCTGCCTTCCATGACCAGGGCCAGGCCGGCCAGCGAAGTCATGGCCACCGGGCTCTGGCCACTGTTCGCGCCCCAGTGCCCGTCCTTGCCCTGCTGCTTGACTAGCCATTCCAGGGCCTTGTCCACCGTGGGCCGGTATTTAGCCGGGATTTCATCCGCCCGCGCCAGGCTCGCTCCCAGGAACATGCCGGACGCCGCCATTACACCCAGGCAAACTTTCATGAGTCCTGCTCCTTGCTTTTCTGGGCCCGCAGCCCCAGCAAGGGCCACCTTGCTGGCGCTGCGGCTTCAGGTCAATAATCATCATCGCTGGTAAATTGGCAACGTTCCTTTGTCTAGTTGCATGATAGTGCAAAAAATGGATGAGGTGTAGACCGGGCCGACGCCCCAGCTGCCGCCCCCTTGCCAACTGCCGTCGCCCGATTGCGTACGCATCAGGTGGTCGAACATGGCGGCCCGGTAGGCGCTCCAGGTGACGCGCTGGTCGGCGGGCGTGGGACCAAACAGCTTTTCCCAGCCGTCATCGCCGAGGGTATACACCGCCTGGGCGTAGTAGTAATGAGTATATTCGTCGTGGCCCTGGCGGCCGGCGCCGATTGGAATGGCCCGCTGGCAATACTTGAACCACTTCTTGCACAACTCGTCCTTGTATTCGCCGGCGTTGAACAGGCAGGCGATAGCGGCGGCGGTCAGGGGCGGCCGTTCGCCGCCGGCCGGAGCGCGCATGCCGCGGCCGTACTGGTAAACCACACCGCCGTTGGGCGTCGTGCACATTTCCAGATAGCGCTTGGCCTTGCCCAGGATTTCCTTGGGCACCGCGATGCCGCCGTTGCGGCAAGCGCGCAACGCTTGCACCTGGGTGATCGTCACCGAGCCCTCATCGTTGTTGCCGCCTTCGGCGGCCGACGTGTAAAACCAGCCGCCGATTTCCAACCTCTGGTCTTTGGGATACGGATGCCGGGACTGGGCATTACCGGTGTATTTCACCGCGCGGGTAAGAATGTCCTTGAGCCGTTCGCGGCGATCCTTGTCGTCCTCATCGCCATAGACGGAGGCTAGGAACAAGGTGCCGAAACCGTGGCCGTACATGTACCGGCCGGCCTCTTGGGGATGATCCGGATTGCCGACCATGCCGTCGCGGCCCCCCCCGCGCATGCTCCGCGCCATCAGCCAGTCCGCCGCCCGGCGAATGTGGTTGGCGTACTTGCCTTCGCGAATCGTGCTGCCTTCCATCAACAGGGCCATGGCGGCCATGCCGGTCATGGCCACCGGCGCCTGATCGCTGTTGCCCCCCCAATGCCCGTCCTTGTGCTGCTGCTTGGCGATCCAGTCCAGCCCCTTGCGCACGGTTTCCCGATACTTTTCCGGGATTTCATCCGCACTTGACCGGGCCGGCATCAGCCCAAGGACCAGACCAAAACTTGCCAAGAAACCCAGGGTATTCCTTCGCATAAATGCTCCTAAGTCGGGACTTGCGCCCAACCAATAAAATGCCCCTTACGCAATTAGACGACCCGGGAACCTATTCCTGACAACCCTTTTTGCTGTCCCAGAGTACCAAGTTTGACTTGGTTCTCACCTTATTAGCCGTAACAACTTTAACCAGAAGTTCTTATGGACAAACAAATGTCCATAAGTCCCCGTCAAGGGCTGTGCCCTTGGTATCCCCTAAGAAAATTGGCCGTAAGGTTTCCCAGGAATAAGAGCCTAGTTCGCTTTAGTGGACCGAGCACGTCCTCAGGTGGACCTCACTCAGGTACTCAAGTCAAAACACCCCAAGGAGGCGATGGGCAAAGTGGCCGCGCGGTTGTGTTGCATCGCCCCCGCAAGTAGGTAATGCAAGGGCGCTTTACTCCTCCGGTACGTGAGCGACAGTTTTCTCGTCGAGGAACCGGCGGGCCTCGGCGCTCGGCTTGCCAGAATCGCAGGCGGCGCCCGGCACCAGGACGGTATTGGAATGCATCAGCCGGTGAATGCGATTCGTTCCGCGGATGGTGTACTTCGAGGACAACCGGCCACTCTCGATGACCCCAGGTCCTTCAAGATCTCCTGGCGATTGCGTTCGTAGATCATCAGATCGACGCGCTGGCGGTAGTGGCGTTTTTCCAGGCGGCGCTGGGCGCGGAGGAATTCGGCGTGGAAGCGTACCCAGGCCGAGCCGCCGCGCAGGCCTTTTTGCTTGAGCGCTTCCTGCCGGGCGGATGGCCCAGCCCTTCCAGCAATTCGTCGTCGAGGGCGAGGGAAAACTGGCAACTGCCCGGATCGCCCTGGCGGGCAGCGCGGCTCCCCTGTATTACCGTAGAGGGGTTGACACATGGGCCATACCCCGGGACGTGGGCATTGAAAGAGACCCGAACCGATGACCGCCGATTAGCTCAACGGTGAAGGGGTGAAAAGGCTGACGCTGTTTCAAACCCTGAAGGGTCTTGTCAAAATTCTCCGCGGTCATTGGACTTATCTCTAACTGAATTGACCGATCTTTCCCGGTTTTGGTCCCTTTTCACTTTGGGGATGGGTATTGTAACCAATGGAGGGAACCGCTTTTCCCTAACTTTGAATATCAAAATGAGGAGCAAGGTAATAATGGTAAGTAAAAGGAGTTGATCTATTAAAATACCCCAGTCGATTTCATATGGCTGCAGGGACCACAATGGATAATAACCAACAAATCTCGTGCAAAACCCAGAAAGGTACTCAGAACACGGAGGAAATAAAATCATCAAGATCGCAACTGCGATCCCCATTCTCCCCGCGATTTTTGGCTTTTTTATTCCTTTTCATCATTCTGGTCCAGCAAAAAAATACCACTCACTACTCCACCCCTCCACCAGTCACCACTAATCCACATAGGGGTCGGCCCCAAGGTCCTTCAAAACCTCCTGCCGATTGCGTTCATAGATCATCAAATCGACGCGCTGACGGTAGTGGCGTTTTTCCAGGCGGCGCTGGGCGCGGAGGAAGGCGGCGTGGAAGCGTTCCCAGGCTGAGCCGCCGCGCAGGCCTTTTTGCTTGAGCGCTTCTTGCCGGCTGGGGCCGAGCCCTTCCAGCAATTCATCGTCCAGGGCCAGGAAGAACTGGCAACTGCCCGGATCGCCCTGGCGGGCGGCGCGGCCTTCGAGCTGGCGGTCGATGCGGCGGGCTTCGTGCCGTTCCGTGCCGAGCACGTGCAAGCCGCCCGCCTCGATGACCTGGCGGGCCTGGTCCACCAGGTGTTCGCGCGCGCGGATTTCCTCGATGGTGCGTTTCCAGACGTCGTCGGGGACGTCGCGCTTGTTGGGGTATTTTTCTTTCAAGATGGCCCAGGCGAGGGTTTCGGGGTTACCGCCCAGGAGGATGTCGGTGCCGCGGCCGGCCATGTTGGTGGCGATGGTGACGTTGCCGGGCCTGCCGGCCTGGGCGACGATGTCGGCCTCGCGGTCGGCGATGTCCGGGCGGGCATTGAGGACCTGGTGGGGGATGCCGGCGGCCTGCAAGCGCTGGCTGAGCTTTTCCGATTTGTCCACCGAGCGCGTGCCGATGAGCACGGGCCGGCCCAGGCCATGCAGCCGCTTGATTTCCTCGGCAATGGCGTCGAACTTGGCGTCCTCGGTGGGAAAGACGCGATCGGGAAAGTAATCCCGCCGGCACGGCCGGTTGGTCGGCACGCACACGACCCACAGCTTGTAGACGCGGCGCAGCTCCCAGAAATTCTGCGCCGCCGTGCCGGTCATGCCGGCCAGTTTGGTGTACAGGCGGAAATACGACTGGAAGGTGATCTGGGCGGCGTGGTCGGCGGCCAGCGTGATCGGCATGCGCTCTTTAGCCTCGACCGCCTGGTGCAGGCCCTCGCGCCAGTGGCGGTCGGGCATGCGCCGGCCGGTGAACTCGTCGATGATGACCACCTTGCTGTTTTCCAGCATGTAGTGCTGGTCTTTGCGGAAGCGGAAATTGGCGTGCAGGGCCCGCTCGACGTGCTCGTGCAGCTTGTCCATGGCGTGCGAGTGCGGGCCGACCGGCGGCTGCGAATAGCGGGCGACTTGCCGGCCTTCCTCGGTCAGCTCGATTTTTTGCTTCTTGACGTCGAGCGTGAAATGCTGGCCCGGCGCCATGTCCTTGGCCAGCTTGTCGGCCCAGTGGTAGACGACCTGTTCGGCCTCGGTGGCCAGGCGCGTCGGGGCGCTGATGATGAGGGGGGTGCGGGCCTCGTCGATGAAGATGTTGTCGGCTTCATCGACGACGGCATAATGATGGCCGCGCTGCACGCGCGGATCGAGTTGCTGCTCGAGTTGGCCGTTGACAATCCACGGCGCCCAGAACGGCATGACCTGGGCCTGGCCGCTTTTCACTTTCAGCCGATCGCGCAGGAAATCGAAGCCGAACTCCGAGGCGGTGCCGTAAGTGACGTCGGCCTTGTAGGCGGCGGCGCGAGCCTCGTCGGGAAGTTTCATTTGCAGAAAGCCGACGCTCAGGCCCAGAGCGTTGTAAATCGGCCCGGTCCACTCGGCGTCGCGTCGAGCCAGGTAGTCGTTAACGGTAGTCACGTGCACGCCTTTGCCGGCCAGGGCGTTGAGCGTGACGGGCAAGGTGGCGACCAGGGTTTTGCCTTCGCCGGTGGCCAGCTCGGCCAGGGCGCCGTGATGCAGGACCACGCCGGCGGCCAGTTGCACATCGTAGGGCCGCATGGCCAGCCGTCGCTGCGAGGCCACGCACACCAGGCCGAAGACCTCGGGCAACAGGCGCTCCAGGGGCTCGCCGCCACGGGCCCGGCCGCGCAAGCGCTGGCCGGTTTGCGTGATTTCCTGGTCGGACAGCCGGCTGCATTCCTGTTCCCAGTAACGGATGGCGTCGATCTGCAGGGCTCCGCGTGCCAGCCGTCTTTGCGAGGGGGTGCCGAA
>CAZFGM010000368.1:0-7484 GCA_964518515.1 uncultured Alcaligenaceae bacterium
CTGGCCGGGGCCATCGGCACCCTCATCGTCCGCGATGCCGGGCCGGTCGAGCTGCTCCGCCGGCTCAGCGATCCGTTCTGGTTTCAGGCGTTCGGCTGCGTTCTGGGGTTCGACTGGCATTCGAGCGGCGTGACCACGACGGTGTGCGGGGCGATGAAAGAGGCGGCGCGGCGCACAGGCGGCGATCTGGGAATAATTGTTTGCGGCGGGAAGGGCGCCACCAGCCGCAAGACGCCCGACGAGATTCGCCGCGCTTGCGAACGCACCGCCGATCCCGCCGAAACCCTGGTGTTTGCCAGTAAGATGGCGGCCAAGGTGGATAACGCCGCCGTCCAGGACGGTTATCAACTCTATCATCACAGCTTCTTTTTCGTTCCAGGCCAGGCGACCTGGTGCGTCGTGCAGCAAGGAATGAACGACCAGGCGCGCTACGCCCGCCGCTATCACTGGCTGTCGGAAAGCTTGTCCAGCTTCGTGGCCGAGCCGCATGCCGCCGTGGCTTGCGATCGCCGGGGGCCGGTGCTGAACCTGGTGGCGGGTGAAGGCGAGACCCATCGCCAGGCGCTGACGGCTTTGAGCCGCGAACATCCCGAGCGCATCCTGCGCGAGATCCGGCCGCTGCTGCAGGGGCCCGAATTGCCGTTGTTTGCCGCTCTGGAAGATTTTTCGCCGGCGCTCCCCCCTACTCCGCCGGCCCCGGATTTTCGGCTGCCTGCACATCATTCCTTGTCGGTGCGCGATTTGCGGCCCGAGTCCTTGAAAAAGGTCTTGATCCAGACCTATGAGCGGCAGGCCCCCGATTTCACGGCCCTGGTCGGCGAACCGGGGCTTGGCCCACACGCCCTGCGAAGCCTGAGTCTTCTGGCCGAGTTGATTTACCAGGCCCCGGCCAGCCGCCGCGACCCGGCCGCCTACAGCTTCGCCCACGGCGGCAAGGACGGCCATCCGTTCCCCGTCCACCGCGCCCTGTACGACGCCAACATCGAACGCCTGCGCCAGGCAATCCAAAGGGCCAAGCTTGGCCACAATGATAAGGTGGAAGCTTTGAAGGCGCTGACACGCTTCACCGGCGGGCTGAGGGGCAAATAAGTTGTGTCCAAACCCGCAGGCGAGTCTTCGAGCCTGCGGGCTTGGTCCCTGGGCCGGTTTCCGTAAATGTCTTGCATCCCTCCCGGCGTGATGGTACGGTCGGAGAAAGTGGAGGCCATGCCTTGGACGAAAATTTCATTTCCGTGCCCTGGACGCGGCGGCAATTCGTCCGCGGCCTGGGGTTCGGCGCTCTGGGCCTAGGACTTTCTCACCTCTTATCGGAGCCAGGGCGGGCTGCCCTGCCCCAGCGCCGCCGAGCCAAGTCGTGCATCCTGATTTTCCTCTTCGGCGGCCCAAGCCACATCGATACCTGGGACATGAAGCCCGGCGCCCCGGCCGAGTTTCGCGGCGCGTTTCAACCCATCCGGACGACGGTTCCCGGCATCCACGTGTGCGAACACCTGCCGCGCAGCGCCCGGCTCGCCCACCACCTGGCCATCGTGCGCTCCCTCACCATGACCGGCCGCGTCATCGGCGACGGCGATCATCACGCCGACACCTATTACGTGCTCACCGGCCGGCGGCCGGACCGGTCGTTTTTCGTCGAGGGGATCAACCGCAAGCCCCATGCCGACGACTGGCCGTTTGTCGGCTCGACCGTGGCCTGGCAGCGGCCGCATCCCGAACTTCCCTCGGTGGTACAACTGCCGGCCCGCTCCGGCGAGATCACCGCTTACATCAATCCGGGGCAATTCAGCGGCCTGCTCGGTCCCAGTTATGAGCCGGTCATGGTTCGCGGCGAGCTGGAGCGACCGTTCGACCTGGCGGCGCCGCAATTTACCTTGCCCGCCGACCTCGATGCGGATCGCCTGCAATCCCGCAGAAACCTGGTAGAGCGCCTGGATCACTGGCAACGCGGGATGGAACGATCGGGCGGGCCATTCGAGAACCTGGAAGTGCATCAGCGCCGCGCTTACGAATTGCTCACGTCCGCGCGGGCCCGGCGGGCGTTCGACATTCGCCAGGAACCCGCGCCGGTCCGGGCCCGCTACGGCGCCGACGTCAACGGCCAGAGCGTTCTTCTGGCCCGGCGGTTGGTCGAGGCGGGGGTGCCGTTTGTCTGCGTGCACTGGATCGGCCGGCGCGTCGGCGCCGGCTTGAGCTGGGATACGCATTCGGACAACTTCGGCCAGTTGAAGAACGTGCTCTTGCCGGCGTTCGATGCCTGTTTCAGCGCCCTAGGAGGATCTGGCCCAGCGCGGCCTGTTGGATGAAACGCTGGTTGTGGTCGCCGCCGAGATGGGCCGCACGCCGCGCATCGGCGATCCGCGCACGCAAAACGCCGCCCAGCCCGGCCGCGATCACTGGATCCATTGCCAGTCGGCCCTGTTTGCCGGCGGCGGCATTCGCGGCGGCCGCCACTACGGCGCCTCCGATCGCGTCGCCGCCTACCCCGCCGAAAACCCGGTCGGCCCCGAACATATCGCCGCCACGATTTACCGCGCCTTCGGCATCGACGACCTGGTCATTTCCGACCGCCAAGGCCGGCTGATCAACCTGCGCGAAGAGGCGGAGCCGCTGCCGCTGTTTTGAAGCGTTGAAAACACTTTCTCAAATTTCCCCTGGGAAACAATGGTATTCGCCGCCTGGTCAGGGCGTCGGCTCTTCCGGGCCAAAGCGTTGGAGCAGCGCCTGCAAGGCGGCCAGGATTTCCGCCCCCTGGACGGTATCGGGTCCGGAGATCACCAGCCGGCGCAGGCCCTGCCAGGAAAGATAAACCGGCCAGCCGGCGTTGACGGCAGCGCGATTGAACTGCTCGCGGACGCGCTGGGCCCAGACCAGGCCGTAGCGATTGCGAAAATCGAGCCAGAGGCCGTCGAGAGCGTGGGCCGGCGGCGGTTGCCAGCGCCAACCGAGGTAGGCAGCCCACGGGCTCAGGGCCAGACACAGGCCAGACAAAAATTCGTCCCCAAACCACGATGCCGGGCCCGGGGCCCACAGCTGGAGTATCTGACCGGTGCAGCCTAGCGCCAGCAGTACAGCCGCCGCCGCCAACCGCGTGGGCAGATAATTCACCATGCCGACCGCCAGGATAGCGACCAGAAAGGCGATGCGCACCGGCCCCGGCACGGGCACGCCGGCCAGCCACTGTTCCAGCAGCGGCAGGACCATGACGGCCAACAGGCCCAGGACGACGAAATTCCAGACGGCGACGTGGGGCCGGCGCGCGCCCAGCACGGCCACCCCGGCGCAGCCGGTCAAGCACAGGGCCAGGTAACGCGCGGAATCACCGCCGCCGGTTCCTTGTCCCGCCGTCACAACAACCGTGATGATCCAGGCCAGCCAGGCGGTGACGGCCCAGTTGATCGCCTGCAATAAACTAGTGCGGCGATTGGCCCACCAGGCCAGGCCGAGCGGATAGGCGCCGGTCAGAAAGAAAAGACCAAGGATAACCGGCATATTGCGGAAAAAAAAAGAGGAGAGAGAGAGACTGCAAACGTCGGGTTAAAGTGGCGTTTCAACCTCGTTGAAACAAGTTATGGCGAGCCGAGCCGCGTAAGCGGCCGGGTTGGGGGACGCGGCGTAACCCGGCTCCTTACGGAGCTCGGCTCGCCTCAATATCGCCGCGCTCAGTATTATTTGCTACTGTCTAAGGAAAACTCTATACCCCATCCTCATCCTGTTAATCCTTTTTGAACACGTCGTGGCATTTGACGCAACTGAGCGAGACGGCAGTGGCGGTTTCGGCCACATCCCCTTTTTTCCGGGCCGCCTCGACCAGGCCGGTCGCGGTGTCGCGCAGGCCGCTGGCAAATATCTGCCAGTTCTTGCGCGTCTTACCCTTGGGTTCGTCTTTTTCCGGTATGTATTCCTGGGCCAGATTGGCGATCATTACTATTTTACCGGCCAACAACAGGATCTTTTGCTGTTGTTCGGCGGTCAGCGGGCCTTTGAAATCGATCAGGGCATCCAGCTCTTTTTCCAGGCCAAAGCCGCCGATTTCTTTGCTGGAAAAGTTGCGCATGACCAGCTCCAAATCCAGGTGGGTATGGAGGGGAATTTTTTCCGTTTTGGGGTTGCCCTCGGCCTTGGGTTTGGCGGACAGGGCGGCGGCCAGGGTTTTCGCCTCGGCCGGTTTTTCGTCCACGACCTTGATGATTTGCAGGGCTTTGTCACGCAGGGTGGCCATCGCCTTGGCATTGTCCTTGGTCATGCCGCTCTGAGCATAGTGGGCAATCATCAGAGCGGCGATTTTCACCTTGCGGGCGGTTTTCTTGTCCGGAATGTCCTTGGCCAGCGTGTCCTGGATGAACTTGGCATCCGGGTTCACCAGCAGGGCAAACTCCTTGGGCCCCAAGGCGACCTCCGGCACACCGGCCCACACCGCCCAGCCCAATGCCAACGCCATGGCCACGATTCCCAAGCTTCTGGTTCGCATCGTCCCAGTCTCCAAATAGAAACCCAAGGAAACAGTTTCGTTCCTTCATTGTAATAAAAAAAAGCCGGGGAGAAAACGAGGAAGAGAAATCCACCTCCCGACCCCCGTCGCTACCCAGGACCCAGCCGCCGCAGCAAATCCGGCAAAACCACGCCCGCGCCTGCGTGCAAACACACATCGGCCAGCCGGCTGGCGTCGGTCGCGGTCAGATTGACCTCAATCACCTGGGCCTGGTTTTCGCGGGCCTTCAGGACCAGGCCGGCAGCGGGATACACCACGGCGCTGGTTCCAACAAGGACAAACGGCAGCCCAAGCGCTTTAGAAAGCAAGCGCACGAGCGAGCCGCTTCCTCGGCGGCGAGCCAGATTTCTTCCGGCAAACTTTCTTCGAACCAGACCACGTCCGGTCGCAGCAGGGCGCCGCAGCCACAGTGGGGCAGATCGGGCAATGGCTCGGCGGCGCGATCCTCGACCTGGCCGCAGTCGGTGCAGCGCACGCGGCGCAGGGAGCCGTGGATTTCCAGGACGCGCCGGCTGCCCGCGGCATGATGCAAGCCGTCCACATTTTGGGTAATCAGGGTAAAGCCTTGCGGCCGGTGACGCCGTTCCATCTCCGCCAGGGCCAGATGGCCGGAGTTGGGCGCCACGGTCCGCAGGTTGGCGCGGCGGGCGTTGTAGAAGCGCCACACCAGGGCCGGATCGCGGGCGAAGGCCCGCGGCGTGGCCACGTCCTCGACGCGGTGCCCTTCCCACAGGCCGCCGGCACCGCGGAAGGTGGCCAACCCGCTTTCGGCGGATATTCCCGCTCCGGTCAGCACGGCCACGCGGGCCGCGCCGCGCAGCACTCCCACCGCACTTTGCAACAGTTCTTCCGGCGGCATTCACCAGTCCTCCTCGTCGCGATAGCGGCGCCGGCGGTAATCGGGACGGTCCGGATCGTCCTCCTCGTCCCGGTAGCGGCGCCGGCCGTAGTCGGGTCGGTCCTGATCATCCTCCTCGTAGCGCGTGGGATAACGGTGCTGCTTGCCGATCACCTCGCCCACCGAAGGCAACAGCAGCAGCACGATGACGATAATGGAAAAGAGTATTTTCAAAAACCCGTAGGCCACGGTAATCAGGGTGTTGTCGAAAAAACCAAAAACATCGAAGCCTCGAATATGGGCCAGCCTTGGATTGACCACCGCCAGGGTGTACATGACCATGGCCAACGTAGTTCCGATGTTCACGAAGCCGCAAATGAGAGCGATGACGCGGGCCCAATTGGCCATGTACAACAGGCCGATGCCGCTGGTCAACGTCAGGCTGGCCAGGATCATGCTCAGGAAAACGTCAATGGTGGTGACCGCCATGTAGCCGGGAATGTTTCGCAATACGTTCAGCGCGTCCCGGACCAGGGGATTGGGATTGTACAAGGCGATTAGACCGATGCTTCCCAGGCAGAAGCAAATAAAGCCCAGCGAGCCGAAGACGATGTTCAATACCCCTGCCGTGGTAATGGTCGCGGGACGGTCGTTGTACATGGTGGGTTCTCGGACTGAGGTAGTAGGCACACTCCGTGTGCCGTTACGGCACGTGGAGCGTGCCTACTACAAAAAACCTATTCTACACCACCAGGATCACCCGTACATCCATGACATTGGTTTGCGTCAAGCCGGTGATGAGCAAATCGCCGGTGGCTTGAAAGTAAGGATAAGCGTCGTGGCGCTCGAGAAAACCCAGCGGCTGAAGTCCGTTGCCCCGGGCCAAGGTTTGCTCATCGGCCAGGGCGCCGGCGGCGTCGGTGGGGCCGTCTTCGCCGTCGGTGCCGCCGCTCAGGAGCACCACCTGGCGCATGCCTTCGCCACCAAGCTGGGCGAGCATGGCCAGGACAAATTCCTGGTTGCGGCCGCCGCGGCCGGGAGTGGGGCCCAGCGTCACGGTGGTCTCGCCGCCGCTGAGCAAACAGACCGGCGGGGCGACGGGCTGATGATCCCGGCGGATACTGCGAACCAGACCCGCGAAGGCGACGGCGACATGCCGGGTCTCGCCTTCGATGAACGAGCCGAGATTGAGGACCGGAAAACCGAGCCCAGCCGCCTTGGCCTGAGCCGCCGCCAGTGCCCGCTGATTGTTGCCGATCACCTGATTGCGCACGTTGCGGGGCAAGACCTTGAGGGTTTCCGGAAGGGCCCCGGCGGCGCCCCGCCGCAAGTGTTGCCCAACGGCGCCAGGAATTTGCTCGCGCAACTGGTATTTATCCAGGACCGCCAGGGCGTCGGCAAAGGTGGTGGGGTCCGGAGCCGTGGGACCGGAGGCGATGACCTCGAGCGGATCGCCGATGACGTCCGAGACGATCAGACTGAACAGGGCCCGTCCAGCAAAGGCTTGGGCCAGCCGGCCCCCTTTTATAGCGCTGAGGTGCTTGCGCACGGTATTCATCTCGTTGATGGTGGCGCCGCAGGCATGCAACAGGCGCGTGACGTGGAGCTTGTCGTCGAGGGTGAGGCCGTCGGCCGGGGCGGGCAGCAGGGCCGAGCCGCCGCCCGAGATCAGGCACAGGCCGACGTCGTCAGGCCCGGCCGACCGGGCCAGATCGAGCATGGCCCGCGCTCCGACAACGCCGGCGGCCGTGGGGAAATTCGTGCCCGCCGGCCGGGCGCCGTGCAGGCGAATCCAGCGCAGCGGACGCACGCTATCTTCCGGCACATTGACGACGCCGGCCACCGATCCGGGATAATCGGCCAGGGCGGCTTCCAGCCCGGCGCTCATGGCCGCCCCGGCCTTGCCGCCGCCCAGCACCACGAGCCGGCGGGCCTGGCGCACGGCAGCCTCCATCCCCAGGGACGGGTCCGCCACCGCCTGGCGCACCAACTCCTCGGGTCGGACCGCCGCCACCGCCGCCTGCCAGATCGCTTGCGCCTGGGAACGCAATATTTCGCCGGAAATCACAAATCAACCTCCCGTCCTTGCCAATGTAGCGGGTTTTGCCGCTTGCTGACACCACGAATTTGACAGGAGAAAATCCATACTTTAAGGTT
>CAZFGM010000369.1:0-7466 GCA_964518515.1 uncultured Alcaligenaceae bacterium
AAGCGACGCCTCTACTGTTCTTGGTTCTGGGCCCTTGTAGAATGATCCCCCGAGAATCGTTTTTTCGGGCCGTTTGACTAGCAGATAATCTTAGGAGTCATGATGGTCGCAGCAACCAATCAAAAAATCGGCCGTATCGTCCAGGTCATCGGCTCGACGTTTGACGCCGAGTTCGAGGAAGGGCATTTGCCGGAAATCTACAACGCCCTGCGGGTCGAGATCGCGAAGCCGGTGCGGCTGCGGCTGACCGGCGAGGTGCAGCAGCACCTGGGCGGCAATCGCGTCCGCTGCGTCGCCCTCGGCTCGACCGACGGCCTGGTCCGCGGCATGGACGTCGTCGATACCGGCCAGCCGGTCAGCGTGCCGGTCGGCAAGGAAACGCTCGGGCGGGTGTTCAACCTGCTGGGCGAGCCGATCGATGGCCGCGGTCCGGTGGATGTCAAGGAAACCCGGGCCATCCATGCCGAGCCCCCGCCCTTCGCGGAATTGTCGCCCAAGACCGAATTGTTCGAAACGGGCATCAAGGTCATGGACCTGTTGACGCCGCTGGTGCGCGGCGGCAAGGCCGGCCTGTTCGGCGGCGCCGGCCTCGGCAAGACCGTCATCCTCACCGAGCTGATCGCGCGCATCGCCAGCCAGCACGGCGGCTACTCCGTGTTCGCCGGCGTCGGCGAACGCACCCGCGAGGGCAACGACCTGTGGCTCGAGATGCAGGAAACCAAGATCGGCAAAACCGAGCGCTCGGTCTTGACGCAGACGGCCATGGTGTTCGGCCAGATGAATGAGCCGCCGGGCGCCCGTTTGCGCGTGGCCCTGTCGGCCCTGACCATGTGCGAGTGGTTCCGCGATTCAACCGGGGCCGACACGCTCTTGTTCGTCGATAACATTTTCCGCTTTTCCCAGGCCGGCTCGGAGGTTTCCGCCCTCTTGGGTCGAATGCCCAGCGCCGTGGGTTACCAGCCGACTCTGGCCACGGAGATGGGCGAATTGCAAGAACGCATCACCAGCACGGCCCGCGGCGCCATCACCAGCGTGCAAGCCGTTTATGTGCCCGCCGACGACCCGACCGACCCCGCGCCGGCCAACGCCTTCCAGCACCTCGACGCCTTCATCTACCTGGAACGCAAGATCAGCGAGAAAGGCATCTACCCCGCCATCGACCCGCTGGCCTCCAATAGCCGTATCCTTGATCCCTTGTACGTCAGCCCCGAGCACTTCGCCGTCGCCCGCCGCGTGCAGCAAATCTTGCAGCGCTACCGCGAGCTGCAGGACATCATCGCCATCCTTGGCGTCGAAGAGCTGAGCGAGGAAGACAAGCAGGTAGTGCACCGCGCCCGCCGCATCGAGAAATTCCTGTCGCAGCCGTTCATCGTCGCCGAGGCGTTCACGAACAAGCCGGGCAAGGTGACGCCGCTGGCCGAGACGATTCGCAGCTTCAAGGAGCTGTGCGACGGCAAGTGGGACCATCTGCCGGAGAACGCGTTCATGTACGTCGGCGGAATCGACGAGGCCGCGGAGCAGGCCAAGCGCTTGGCGGAAGGGAAGTAGATTGGCAAATGCGAAAAACAATTCGAGTTCTCCAGGTAAGCCGCGCTTGGAAATAATGGCGGAGGCAAACTCCCGTACACGTCCCCCTCGCCTGGGGCCTCGGTGGAAGGCCAGGTCGATAACGGATTCTGCCTTCCAGACCGGGTGTGAATCCGCCGCCCGGCAGATTCAAAGTCACACCGGCGGTGAAATCAGGAGAATCAGGCCAATAGCTATCCAAGGAACGAATCCAGAAACGCTATTCCTGGGTGCTTATCGCGGCCATAACACCGGATGGCATTATCATGAAGTTGTGGTCAAGGCGGACAGAGTATATGATGCTTTCACTGGGTACCAGGGCCTGCCGGTCGAAGAATACAAGGCCCTGTGGGAATTGCGGGACGCCATCCATTTTGGCTTCTAGGAGAAGACAATGGCTTTACCCTTTGTACTTCAACAGGTGATTAAGCGGCCCGGAATGTATCTTCCAGTGGTCGAATTTGACGTGGCCGCGGGATTAATACAGGGGTTTGATCTCGCCAGCAGTGGTGGTTTACTGGTGGGTTTTCGCGAATGGCTGGTTTTGAAACTCGGATACGGCAATAACCTGGCGTGGCCCGGATTAGTTTTCCGCTTGGCTTTCCCGGATAGCGCATCTTGTCAGCACCCGATTCCAGGCGAACAGCAAAAGTGTGCCGTCGATTCTTTGTTCGGTCTTCTCGAGGAGTTCTGGCAAGAGAGGGAATCGGACCACGGCTTGAGACGGATTTATTTGCGATATCAGGAGTGGCTAAAATGCCAGGATTGGTATGAGCCTGGATCGCCAGACTGGATTGAAGAGGAAGCCTCGGCCGTTGGTCAGGGTTTCAAAAAGAGCCTGAAAAAGGCCAAATAGCAAATGATGGTTGATAACAGCCAAAACGGGTCCGGCGCGGGCGACCGTCCAGGCACTGCGGAGGTGTTTGTCCCTTGTGCAAAAAGGGCGCGTCCGTTCTTTATTATCGTTGTTACCCCGATTCGCCTTGGGGGCTGTTTTGGGAGCGATAATGGGAGGGGTTGCCTTCAACTACTGGACTGCCATGCCTTGGTTCGACTCCGTCTTGGTCGGTGTTTGCCTCGGCGTGTTTAGTGGCGGCCTGGTAGGTGTTTTCGTATGGGCTTTTTTCCCCTATAGATCAAACGATCCATAAAACGAAGAACCGAGTGGTAACGTCGAGCACAGGACCATAGACTGACGGTCGAAGTATTGTGGCCAAGGTGCTGGGGTTGCGCCTTGAACTGGTGGAAGTAAATGTGTGAGAAGGAAGTTTCTTGCTTCGGCGGCATCGAGGAGCCGGCGGACCAGACGAAGCGTCCGGCGATGGGAAACTGGTCACAAAACCTTACGCTGACCAAGAAGATGGTTCCCGGCGACGTTCCCTGATAACATTACCGAGGGAAAACCCGTCCAAGGCCGAGGACAACCATGGAGATTCCTGTTTTGCTGGAAAAAGTGGAAGCCAATGGGTACCGCGCCAGTAGTTTGATCCCGGCTTCGCTCGTGGCGGTGGGCGCGACCCGCGAAGAAGCCTTGCAGCAGTTGGCTGAATTGGTTCGGGCCCACCTCGGTCGGAAGGAACTGGTTGGACTGCAAATTGCAGTCATCGGAGAACCTCATCCCTGGGCGCCATTCGCGGGAACATGGAAAGACCATCCGGACGCCAGGGAGTTTGAAGAGAATCTTCGTGACTACCGCCGGCAGATTGATGAGGACCCGAATCAGCCATGAGTTTGTTTATCCTAGATACCGACCACGTCACCCTGTACCGATCCTTGAAAGAATTGGGTAGAATGGACAATGAATTTCCGCTGGAACGAATGGAACCGGGACCATATTGGGGCGCATGGGATTTTGCCGGAAGAAGCCGAATTCGTAGTGCGGAATGCTCGTCCTCCCTACCCGGAAGAGCGCGGAGACGATAAATGGCGGGTGTGGGGACAAACCGACAGCGGGCGTTTCTTGCAAGTGGTGTTCTTGGTCGATCCGAACGAGAGGATTTATATCATTCATGCTCGGCCCTTGACCGACCGGGAAAAAAAGCGCTATCGGAGAAGAAAGAAATGAAAACCAAAAAAACACCCGCGTATTGGGAAATGACCCAAGAAGAATTGGCGGAAGCCACCCGCGAATTCGAGGGTGAACTTCAGCCCGATACTTTTCGCCCGCTGGGGCCGGAAAAACAACTTATCTGGCAACGCCTGCAAGAGCAGGAAAAAAACGCCGCCAAAAAAAGACAGCAGCCAAGGAAAAAAGTCAAAAAAAGCCGTGTGCGAAAGTGAACCTGGCTTGGCCGCATCCTTTTGAGCATGAGCGTCCGGGCTGGATTTCGAGTAATCTTCCGACAACGCGGGTGTTGCCAACTCGGTCGGTGAAATCATTGGCGGCGTTAGGAGAGGCTCCCGCGAGCCGAGCGGGACCTGACGAAGTGCGCTCGCCAATAGACGGAGATCGGAGGTCAACATGGAAACCACCGACACTACCTCCAAATCCCTGCAGTGCGTGGTCGTCACGCCCGAGCGGGCGGTGCTGGACGAGCCCGTCGATTTCGTCGCCCTGCCGATGTACGACGGCGAGTTGGGTGTGCTTCCCGGCCGGGCGCCGTTGATCGGCCGGCTCGGCTGCGGCGAGCTGCGCACCGTCCAGGGCAAGACGACCCAGCGTTTCTTCGTCGATGGCGGCTTCGTGCAGGTGCGGAGCAACGTGGTCACCGTGCTGACCGCCAAGGCCGTGCCGGCCGCGGAAATCAAGCTCGACGCCGCCGAGCAAGCGCTGCGTGCGGCCCAGCAAAAAGCGGATTCTCCGGCGGACCAGGAAGTCCGCCTCAAGGCCCAACAGCGCGCCCGCGCCCAGATCCGCATGGCGAAAAAGGGAACGGAAGAATTTTCCCACTCCTAAGGCCGCCAAGCCGAAAACCACGATTGGGCGGATTTGTCAATCCGCCCGGACGGATTAAAAATCCGTCCTACAACAGTCCTGAACCAACAAGGAGAACACCATGCGCTGGCAATGGGGAGTACTTTTGGTAATGTGTTTGGCCGTGGGCCTGACCGTCCACGCCGGCCGGGACCAAGGAGGCAAGAAAGTGGACACGCGCGTTTTCGAAATGCGGACCTACTACGCCCAGCCGGGCAAGATGAAGGCCTTGCACGAGCGCTTCCGCAAGCACACCTGCAAGCTGTTCAAAAAACACGACATGACCTTGATCGGCTTCTGGAGCCCGATCGACGCCAAGACCGCCGAGGACAAGATGGTGTACATCCTGGCATTTCCCAGCAAAGCGGCGGCGGACAAGAGTTGGAAAGGCTTTCGCAACGATCCGGACTGGAAGGCCGCCAAGGCGGCCTCGGAGAAAGATGGGCCGCTCGTCGCCAAGGTGGAATCGGTGTATCTCAATCCAACCGATTATTCGCCGATCAAGTGAATCATTGAGGATAGTGGATGGAGAAGGTGAAGAATGGAGGATGGCGATTCTCTAATCTCTATCCTCATGGGCGGCCCTTCTCACGGGCTTTGATTTGTTCGATTTGCTTGCCGAACGCCAGAATCGTTTTCGATTCGGCGACTTTGTCCGACGCGCTGCCGAGCATGGTTTTTAGAGCGTTCAAATCGACCGCCCGACTTGCCTTTCCGCCTTCACCGGGCCTGCCATAGCGGATCAGGGAATAGGGCAGGTCGTCGATGTGCCAACTGCGACACACCTCGTAGCCCTGGAGAATGACGAGGCGGAAGTTCGTCACCACCAGGCGGGTAAAATAGCCGCTGCAGATGCCGAGGACAAAGATGGACGCCAGGACGATGCCTGCGGCGATCAAGGCAGCGGGCATCAGGGCATCGAATCCGGCCTCGTCCAGTAGCCACCCTGCCCCCAAACAGGCGGCGCCGAGGGCCAGGGCGAAGATAAACAATGCGGGATGGGTGACGCAACGCTCCCACGACGGGTTAAAGCGCGGGCCACACACCCAGGTGATTTCCTCATTGGCCTGAAGCAAACGGCGCCCGAGCCACGCCGGCAGCTGCGGGAACGGCATGGATATTTCCGGAGCGTGGGCGTCGAACGCGTCGATTTCAGATCGGTCGTGCATGGGGCCACTCCCAAGGATAAGCAGGGTTCCTTTAGCCTCGAAGTATACCCGTGGCGGACATTCCGGTCATTGTTTTTTTGGAGCGAAGGATCGGTTTTTTGCGGAGGCCAACCGGTTTCTGCGCCTTGGTGGTTTGTGGGCATGGCCAAAACCAATCACGAAAGCCCGAAATTACCAAACCGATCAAGCAAAACCCATTCTCCCTCTTGTTCGTGCTTTCGTCCTTTCGCCTTTGCGTGATTCTTTTCCATACCCAAACTTCAGCGCATCGTGAACGACGTTGCTTTACTGGAGGCGGCCAAGAATGATTCTTTCGGACGGGGGATTTCAAGGACAAGGTGCGCGACCTGGAGGCCACCGCACGGTTGCAGGATCGAACAATTCGGTAAAGTCAACGTCAGTTGTGCCTCCTGTGGCCTCCTGTGGCGCAAAAGTGATCGGTACGGACCGTGTTGCAAATGTAAGCCACAATGTTAGAATGGATTACGACGAGTGCCGTACCGATCAACTGCCTTCGCGGAATTGATCGGTACGGGAGAGCCAACGTCGCCAAGCCATGGAGGGTTTGATGCTTCGCTTCTTTCGCACGGCCCGGCGCTTGCGGGAACTTGGCGTCCTGGGCATGAATCGCCGTAATGCCGCCTTTATTCTCGATCACAATCCGCGGGGCCTGTTTCCCGTGGTCGATGACAAGCTGCGCATGCACGAGGTGTGCCGGCGGCTCGGCGTGCCATCGCCGGAGGTGTATGCCTGCCTGTCCATGCCCGGGATGCTGCGGCGGCTGCCCGAAATCTTGCACGACCTCGCCGATTTCGTGGTGAAGCCCAATCACGGCTCCGGCGGCCGCGGCATCCTCGTCGTCACCGGCAAGGACGGCGACGCCTTCATCCGCCACAACGGCGACAGGCTGGCCCTCGATTCGCTGCGCCAGCACCTCTCCGATATCCTGTCCGGCATGTATTCGCTGGGCGGCCAACCCGATCAGGCCATTTTGCAACAACGCATTCGCCTGCATCCGGCGTTCAAGCCGATCAGCTACAAGGGCATTCCCGATATTCGCGTGATCCTGTACAAGGGCGAGCCGGCCATGGCCATGCTGCGGCTGTCGACCAAGGCGTCGGGTGGCCGGGCCAACCTGCACCAGGGGGGCATCGGCACCGGCATCGACCTGGTCACCGGCCGGACCAATCATGCGGTCCTCCACAATCGTTCGGTGCAATACCATCCGGACACGGAAGTGCCCATGGTGGGCATGCAGGTGCCGTTCTGGCCGGAAGTGCTGGCGATGTCGCGCCAGGTGGCCGGGGCGGTCGGTCTGGGTTACCTCGGCGTGGACATCGTGGTCGATGCCGTAGAGGGCCCGATGCTGCTGGAAGCCAACGCCCGGCCGGGCTTGGCGATCCAGATCGCCAACCACCAGGGACTGCTGCACCGGCTGGAAGCGATTGATCGCGGCGAGAAACTGCCGCCGCCGGTCGTGGCGGACGAACCGCCAGAACCCGGAGTAGCGATTCCGATTCTGCCGGAACCCGTTCCCCTGCGAAAAAGCGCGTAGCGCCGCCGGAGTGGATTAGTTTTCAGCAAACAGGTCATCCACCGGCAAACGCCATCCGGGAACAGCGGGTTCCGCTTCAGCAATCTCGCCTCGACGATAGGTTTGAGGAGTGTGCGGATCGGTTTTGCGATAGACATGCACGCACTCCGCCTTGGGATCCACATCCCAAACGACCAGAGTGCCGGCAGCGAAGTAGTCGTCGCGTTTGCGAGTGGGAGGGCGAGGGGCAGGAACTGGACGAGCAAGCCGTGCTTCGTGCCGG
>CAZFGM010000370.1:0-7444 GCA_964518515.1 uncultured Alcaligenaceae bacterium
GGTGCTCCTTGGTGAAGTCTCTGCGGAAATCCTCCATGGTGTACGGCATGGCAATCCCCTCCCCTTTATATCTGTCAAACAACTGATTGATCACCGTGCTGGTGTCCGGCGAACGCTGCTGGTAATGGCTCGCACCATAGCCAATTGCGCGACCGAGGCGCTGAACAGGTGTAGCGGTGCGTTGTGCTCCGCCCGCGGCAGTTGACCGGCCACAACGACCTGGATGACATCCGTGCCGCGGCGGCAGCGATACACCCCTTCCTGGACCCGCTCCCACGGCACCTCCTGCGCCAGGTTGTGCGGATATCGGCTGCATACAGCATACAACCGGAACGCGCTCTCGGGCAACAGCGGTTGCTCTTTCGGACCGAGTTGCTTGCGGTAGTTGACGTAGTGCCCGGTCAATTCTTTAAGCGCCCAGTCGTCCAGCGCCTCGTGATGCGACTTGAAAGTGATCAGGTTGTGCGGGGCCAGGTCGTCCAGGCCATCGGGCAGCCGGCCGGCAAAATGGCCCTTGCCCTTGCGCACAATCACCACGTCGAGGAGCTGCTTCTTGACCGAGAGGTCCTTCTCCAACTCCACGACGAACGGCGACCCGGTGAAGTAATCGGTCAAGAGCAAGCCGAAGAGGCGATGCCAGTCCATGAGTTTCTGCTGGAAAAGTCGAACGAGGTCCGCTCGATTTCGCGGGAATATACCGATGCGAACCCGGAACGCATCCGCGCAGGCTCGAAGACTCGCCTGCGGGCTTGAAGGAATCACGGCCGGTTGGGATCGGCCAGGCCTTCGAAATACCCTTGTATGATGCGGGCGTAATCGTCGCCGAAGCGGCCGCGCATGTCCTGGACGATGCGGGTGCGCAATTCGTCGGGCAAATCGCCCCAGGGCCGGCCGGCGAATTGCTGCGTGCCCTTGGGCAACAGAGCGGCCGGCACCCCTGCCGTGGGACCGCGCATGCCGGGAATATTTCCCGGCACGGTGGGCTTGGAGCGCTGAATTTGCCATTGCTTTTCGGCCAGGCTGGCGGATTGTTGCAAGGCCTGGGCGGCGTTCTTCATGTGGGGAGGCGCTTGTTTGGGCCGGCCTTGCTGGAGATCTTTTTTGGCCTGGCCGGCTTCGTCCTGACCCTTCGCCAGCGCCTGGCCGAGACCCTCGGTCTCTTTCTTTGTCATGGCCAGTTTCAATGCTTCCTCGGCCTGCCGGCTCGCCTCGTCGAGCCTTTTGGCCGCCTCGTCGCGTGCCTTTTTGGCCAGGTCGGCATCCGGCTCTCCGTCCGCTTTTTTCAAAGCCTGGAGGGCCTTTTCCGCGGCGTTCATGGCGTGTTGGGCCATGGCCTTGGCCTTGGGAGATTTCTCGTTCTGGGAAAGTTGGATCAGGTCCTTGAGCAACTGATTGGTTTCTTCTTGCAACTCCCGTTGGCGGGCGGTTTGTTCGGGGGAAGGATTCTTGGCGGCCAATATTTTTTCCAGAAGATCGCGTAACAGCCGCTGTTCCTGGGCTAATTGCCTGGCTCGCGCGGCCTGGCCCTGGCGAATTTTTTCCTCGGCGGTATTCGCCGGCTCGGGGTCCGCGGTGGGCGGAGGCGGGGGCAACCGCTGCGCCAGCCGCGCTAGCGCCTGGTGGGCCTGGTCCATTTGCTGAAGGGCTTGCAAGGCGTTCGCCTGTTTTTCCACCTGATCGGCCTGATTGGCGGCTTGCTGGCGATCATCTTTCGCCTTGGGATACTCGGCCAGATCCAAGCGGCCGATCGCCTTGGCCAGGGAATTCTGCTCGCGCAGGATTTGCGGCAACTGGCGGGATCGTTCCTCCGCGGACAGGCGGGGCAACTCTTCGCCGAACTTTTCCAGTTTCTTTTTCAGAGCCGCTTGCATCTGCACCAATTGCCGGGCCGCCCGCCGCGGATCGCGGGCCAGGGGCAGGCCGGAGTCCAGGTCTTGGGCCACGCGCTCCAGGGCCAGGAGGCTGGCATTTTGCTGGTTCAGGGCCTCGGCCAGTTGTCCGCCGGTCAAGGCCTTGGCGGCCCGGTGAGCCGGGTCGGGCAGGAAAGTCACTTTGGTTTTGGTTTTTTCGAAATCCCGCGCCAGTTGCGTCGCCTTGTCGGCCAGAGCCTCCTGTTTCTTGGCCAAATCCTCAAGCAGCTTTTTTTCCTGCCCTGGATTGGGGGGAGAAAACTCCTTGTTCATGGCGTGGAGTTTATCGGCAAGGTCGTTGGCTTTCTCGACTAAAGGGCGGGCATCGAATTCCTTGCGGGCGGCTTCCAGGGCGTCGCGGAACAGCCGGCTCTTCTGGGTGAGTTGGTGCAACTCCTCCACCAGTTGGTTTTGCTCCTGGCGCAAGCGGTCCAGCTCGGCTTTAACCTCGGGAGTCGGCTCACGTGCGGCCAGGTCGGCGCCACGCTTCGCCAGTTCCTCCTGGCGCTCCGCCAGCCGTTCCATGCGCCATTGATCCAGGCGATCCTGGGCGAGTCGTGCATTATGCCGTGTCAAATCCTCCAAGCGTTTGATCGCCTCGGCGACGGCGTTTTCCGCCAGGGCCAAATCCTGATCCCGCTGGTCCGCCTTGGCGTGCGGGTCCTGAGCGCGGCCCAACGCGCGATCGCTGGCGTACATCTGGGTGTCGGCGATGTCCTGGGCCAGGTCGGCCAGGAACGGCGCGAACTTGCCGGCTTCGCGGGCCAGATGGCTCAAGTCCTTCGAGACGCCGGCGTTGAAATCCCGGATAGCCCCCAGGTTCTGGGCCTGTACCGGCAACAGGGTCGGATGCGCCCGGGCCTGGGGTCGAAGTTCCTTTATCTGGCCTTGTTCCCTTTCCAGTTTCTTTTTGATCGCGGCGATTTGCTTGGTGAAGTTTTCATGCTGCGCGACAATATCCGTTTCCCGCAAGGGGCTGGCGATGGTCAACTCGATCCAGGAGGTATAGGTGATATTCGCGTCCAGCTTTTCCTTCGGAACGGGATTCCCCTGAAAATCGCGGCAGGCCTTTGCTTTCACCTGGCGACGATCGCTGGCTTTCAGACGATAGCGCAGCTCATCCCCTTCTTTCAATTTTTTGTCCTTGAGAAGGAAAGAATAATCCTTGAACGCTTTCTTTTGCCCCTCGGCAAGGAGAATCGTCTCGAATCGGCTCGGCTCGGTGTTGATCCGGTATTCGATTTCCACACGGTGCAGGCCGACATCATCCTCGGCCGCCACCTGGAGGGGCACAATTTCTTCAGGCCGGGCCTTGCTTTTTGCCGTGGTAAGACCCCGCGATATCTCGATAACCCGGGGAGGGGCATCGGCCCAGATGGTTACCGTGCCCAATTCTTTCACGGTGATTATTTGGTGCTCATCCGCAAGGGTTAGAGTCAAAGCGAAGGAGCCGGGCCCGGCCGCCGGTAATTCCAGGGTGCCTTCCAACCGGTTCGAGGACAATGCCACCGCAAAATCCTTGGAAGTGGTGTTTTCTCCCGTTTCGCGCTGAGAGGCGGCGAAGCGGATTTTTCCCTCCGTCGCCGGCCGCGTGAAGTGAAAGTGCCAGCGCACCTGGCTGAATTGCAGGACCGAAAAATCCCGAACGCCCTCATGACCCCGCAGGCTCGAAGACTCGCCTGCGGGCTTGGTTGTCTTGACGTAAGAGGGTGGAGTGATGGACACCTTGGGGCTGTTGGCGGCCAGGTCAACCGGTTCGACGGCGGTGACGCGGAAGAAATCGCTGCCCGCCGCGCCTGCTTTCACCTGGTAGCGGAAATGGTCTTCAACCTTGCCAAAGGTATACGAAAATTGGTTTTCCCCTTGCGGGGTCATACGGATCGGTTTGGGGCCATCCGGGCCATCGTCGTAGACCAAGAAACATTGATCGGGCAAGGTTCCGGCCCGGCGTCCTCCAACGACGCGGGCGGTCACCGTGAGGGGCCGGCCCTTGGCGGCAACGGTGTTACCCGGTTCCACTTGCAATTCATAAGGAACCGCCGGCCACCAGGAGGTGAACAGACTGCGGCTAAAATCGGCATAGGCATCCAGGAAAAACGCCGGCAGCACCGCGGCGACCAGGGCCAAGCCGGCCACGACCCCCAACCGCCGGCTCCACTTGCCAGGGTAGGCCTGGAAGAAATCCAACCCCGCCACCTGGTTGGCGGTTTCGCGGCGCAACAAGTCCACCAGGACGGCGTCCCCGTGGCCGGGCCCGGCCTGGGCCAGCTCCACCGTGCTCGTCAACCGTTCCCCCAACTCGGGATATTTTTCTTCAATCAGAGCGGCCAGGGCCGCCGTGTCCAACCGCCGGCACAGAGGCACCACCAGGCCAAACAGACCGACCCCCAGCGTGCCGGCCAGCAGCGCGGTGAAGGCCCAGGTCAAACCCCAGGGCGGCATTTCCAACCACACGTCCACAGCGAAAATGCCAAGAAACAAAAAAACGCCGAACAACCCCATCAGGCTAAATCCCCGCTGCATCCGCAGGAGGCGGACCCGGCGCGCCAAGGCGGCAATTCGCTGATTAAGGTTGGCGGCAAGTGATTCCACGTGTGTTCCCCCCGCTGTTCCTCGAGAAAAGGTTGGAAGCAAAAAGGCAGGTGTTTTGAGGCAGGGTATACTTTGGAAATTGTAAACCGCGGCCCTGGAAACACGCAAGGGAATAATACTTGGCTACTCGGCTGGGGTTAATTACGACTCCCCTGCGGGCTTTACCCCATTATCGCACGCTCGCTCGCGTCCAGGGCTTATCAGACGGTATGGGGATTAATATTAATTTGACACGGCTTTGCTCGACCCTTTTCGCCCTGTTACCGTCGTTGGCTTCATTTCAGACCTTATGTTTTGGTTGCTTTGCGATCTTATAGCCATGCCCGGGCCCGATCAGGCAAACCACGTCGCCAGGGCGATCGACGATAACTGCAAAGAGATTCATGATATCGCGGCCCAGAACGCTCATGTCGAGCGCGTCCGCCTGGGTGAAGCCAGCGAAGGAACCTTGAAATGCAATGGTGGCTCCACCGTCGAAAGGCAACCGAAGGTGGCTTGCGACGGAGACCGTGGATGCTGCGCCGCCGACGCCTCCGAGTTGATGAGGAGCAGGAAGCTGCGGAAGGGCCAATGTCGCCAAAACACCGGCGGTGAAAACCGTGCGGTCGGCTCCGACATCCACCAGCAATTCTACGGGCAGCCACGAACCGTCCGCGGCTAACACTTCACTTTCGATCACTGGACGAACGATGCCGTCATCACACTGCGTCCAAAGCCCACGAATGAGCATAAACTCGCTCCAGCTTTTCATGCGGGATATATCGAAGCAAGAGGCCGTCATCTTCCGGATGAGCGGTGCGCGCCAGCGCAACGACGTCCGGTGCCGTGTCAGCGACGAACAGTTCTTTTCCCGCGACGCAGATGTATTTGCCGCGATGCTGGGCGTACACCTGGGGAACGTGTGCTTGGAGCCAATCGGCGTTTTTTCGGAAACGTTCTCGTTGCGCTTTGATTTTGGCAATTTCGTTCGGGTCGGTTACTTCGACCATCACCAGCGGAGGAGATTTTGCCAGGATCATGAGAAAACTCTCCCTTTCGCTTCATTATAGCCGGAAATGGATCACGGCAGCCTACCGGATCAGTTCCGCCACAGCCCGCTAATCGCCGACAAGGTCATAACGAACTACTTTGTCTGGAAGCATTTATCCGGACCTGGCCTTCCAGGATGGTCCGGGGGGCCTGGCGGACCCGGATGATTTCGATTCTCGGGCCGTCGAAAACCACCTCGGCGGGGGCGGGATGGCCGTGGAACAGCCAGGGGGAGGCGCCCAGGCCGTAGGCGCCCGCGTTGGCAAAGGCGAGCACGTCGCCCGGCAGCAGCGGCGGCAGCGGACTGGCTTCGGCCAGCACGTCGCCGGGGTGGCTGAGGCAGCCGAGAACGTCGGTCGGGGCCAGGGAATCAGGAGTCAGGAAACTTCTGACTTCTGACTTCTGACTTCTGACTTCTGCCTCCTGGCGTAGAACGGCAGGCGGAAAAGCCTTGCGGCGCAGGCCGATGCCGCACAGGTCGCCGCGCTGGTGGGTACCGCCGTCCACGACGACCGCCTTGCGACCCAGCTGTCTTTGCAAGGCGAGCACCGTCGTCAAGTACCACCCGGATTGGGCGACCAGGTAGCGGCCCAGCTCCATGATGATCCGGGCCGGCGCCGCACGTTCGACGAGGGCGTGCAATTCCTCGCCAATGAGTTGCAAATCCAGCTCGACCTCGCCGGGACCATAGGGAACGCCGAAACCGCCGCCGATATCGAGGATTTCGGGAACGATCTTCAGAGCTTCCGCGGCGCGAAGGGACTGGTCCAGGGCGCCGCGCAAATGCTGGACGATGGCCGTGGTATCGAGCACCTGGGAGCCGGCAAAGATATGGAAGCCGACCACCTCCAGGCCTCCCGGACCGATGAATTCCCGGCAGCGCGGCAGATCGTCGCCCAGCAAACCGAAGCGCGAGTCCGGACCCGCCGTGCACACCGCCCTGCAGGAAAACTCCGGTCGCAAGCGCAATAGCCCGCGGTTGGCCAACCCCAGGCCGGCCAGCCGTTGCAGCTCGCTGAGCGAATCGATGGACAGCAAGGCCTCGCCAGCAGTGCGGAGTTGGGCGAGGAAGACGGGCGACCGGTCGGGCCCGGTCACAAGAATACGGTTCGGAGCGAAGCCGGCTTCCAGGGCGGTCACCAGCTCGCCCGCGGAAGCCACGTCCGCCCCCAGCCCGCAGTCCGCAAAAAAGCCGCACAGCCCCAGGGCGGCGTTCGCCTTGAAGGAGTAGAAGATATCAACCGCCGGGGGGAGATGGCGCCGGAGCCGGGCGACCTGAGCGCGCATTCGCTCCAGGTTATATGCATAGGTCGGCGTCCCATGAAGGCGGATGACTTCTCGAAGCGATTCCATCGGGACGTCCGACAACATGATTGGGGGATTGGATGGGACAGGATGACAAACGGCTGTCTGGCATGGACTCTCGGATTCGGTCATGGCAATGTTCCCTTGTTATTCTTGGCGCGATTCAATGTGACACCGTTTAGCGGGGAGCCGAAGGCGACCGTTGCCGATCGGTCGCCTTCGGCTCCCCGCTAAACAACCTTGGCAAAGGTGTCATT
Organism: uncultured Alcaligenaceae bacterium; assembly: GCA_964518515.1. GTDB lineage: Bacteria > Planctomycetota > Planctomycetia > Gemmatales > Gemmataceae > CAZFGM01. The sequence continues at coordinate 7,094 of CAZFGM010000370.1, forward strand.
TTTCAGGGACGGACCTCACTGTGACTTCGGGAAAACCCTGGCCTTTGAGGGCTTTTTTCCCTTCTTCCTCATTGAACCCCTTTTTGTCCTTGAGGTTGAAGCGCACTTCGCGCCGGGGGATGTCGATTTGAATTGATTGCTGCTCTACCCACGGTAGAGTGCTTAGTGCCATGCGCACCCGGTCGGGTCAGCCGCGCGGTCAGTTCATGGCGGGGACGACCAGCGTCACGTCGGCCGCCACCGGTGAGGCTTCCGGTTGGCTATCGCCCGTCCCGGCGGCCGCCGGAGCGAGCCAGCCAAAAAGGGATCGAAGTATGCCCATGGGAAACCTCGTTGGGAGCCTGTATGCGC